>CAYRNG010000114.1:0-16636 GCA_964425395.1 uncultured Candidatus Kuenenia sp.
AACAGCCGGTAGCTGACGTAGACGCCGAGAGCCACGAAGCCCAGCGCCAGCCCGAAGGTCCAGGTGGACAAGAGCGTGATCATGCCCCGCCTCCGATCGCGAGCGGGGCGAACCAACAAGCGCCGCGGACGAGCGAGCTCGTGCCGCGGTCGAGGACGGGACGATCGTCGTGCATCAGGTGCGCGACGGCGACCGGTTCGGAGGCCGCCAGGTCGGCGAGCACGGCAGCGAGATCATCCGCGGTCCGCCGCAGCGGCCGGTGGGGAAACACGACCGCATGGAGGTGGCCGCAGACGCCGGCGGGCCCGAGCGGCGCGACCGAGTCGGCCAGCGGACCGGCCGGACCGCGACTGACGACGCCCACGATCACCGCCGTCCGCCCCGCGTGCACGGGCTCGCGGGAGAAGCAGAGCCAGCGAGCCGCGGCTTCCCGCCTGGGCACGAGCGGATGATCGGCGGCGCCGGCCTCGGTAAGCGGGCGGATCAGCTCGGCGGCCACGAGGCCGTGCACCTCGCCGACGATCACGACCGCGAGCGTGTCGGCGGCGGCGGTGGCCAGCAGGGCGGCGGCCAGCTCGTCGATGGCGACGCTCGGGGCCTCGGCGAGCGGCTCGAAGCCGGCCCGGCCTCCCGGGACGCCGTCCCAGGAGAGGCCGGTCACGAAGTCGGCCTCGGGGACGAGGTCGCCCGTGCCGAGCAGGTAGTCGACCGTGGCGAAGGGCTGCGGGGAGCGATGGTAGACGCCGCCGGCCGCGGCCACGAGTTCGCCGGCCTTCGACGCGTCGGCCCGGGACTCGGGGGCGAACGCCCCGATGCCGATCGCGAAGCGGCGGGCGGCGAGCGCGAGCCGCTCGATCTCGACGGGCCCGCCGGTGAGCGAGGTGGCCGAGCCGTGCAGCCGGCCTGTGAGCGGGGGGGCTGGCGGTGGTGTGATGCCAAACAGGCACACGCCCGGGGCGGTCACGTCGAGAGCGGCTGCGACCGGCGTGGCGGACGCCTCGGCGGCGGCCGGCGGGCTGGCGGCCGCCGGCTGCATCAGGATCCCGGCGAGCCGCGTGAGTTCGAGCACCTTCCGCACCGGCTCGCTGGCGACCCGCACGCGGCAATCGCCGCCGCCGGCCCGGGCCTCCCGCTGGGTCTCGAACAGCACCCGGATGCCCGCCGAGCTCAGAAACGCGACCCCGGCCAGGTCGAGCGTGATCGCGGGGATGCCCCGCCGCACCTCGGCGGCCACGGCGTGCCGCAGTTCCCCGGCGCACTCGGCGTCGAGGCGGCCGCGAACGACCAGTTCGACGTCGGCCTCCCCCGGCCGGCGTTCGATGACAAGATCCATCTCCATGCCGGCGGCTGATTCCTGAGGTCAAACGGGTGCCCGATCGTAGCGGGCCGTGGGTGGGCCGTCATCGGCCCGCCGGACGGGGGAGGTTTCGCGGCGGCCGTCCGGGCCGGGTACATTTTTCGAGATCGGCCCCGGCTCGCGGCCCGCTTTCCCCGCCCTTGGAGATTTGCCATGTCGCTCTCTCGCCGCACGCTGCTCGCCTCTTCCGCCGCCTTGGCTGGAGCCGCCCTCGCCCGGGCCGAGGATTCGGCCGTGGCCGAGGCCGAGCCGGTCGCAGCAGCGGGCGACTTCCCGATTCCCCCGCAGCCGGAGCAGGGGATCCTCTTCTCCTGCAAATACACGATGACGAAGGGGCCGTCGCTCGAGGCCCGGCTGGCCAGCGCCCGCGATGCGGGCATGGACGGCGTCGATTTCGACGAGGCCGGTTCGGTGACTCCCGAGCAACTTCGGGAGGCCGCCGCGAAGACGGGCGTGTTCATCCACAACGCCATCAACCATGCCCACTGGAACCAGACGCTCACGAGCGCCGACCCGGCGGTGCGGGCCCAAGGGCTCGCGAATCTGAAGCACTGCATCCGGGTCTCGCACGCCGCCGGCGGCAGCGGCGTCTTGCTCGTGATCGGCAAGGGGGGGGACGGGCCGGAGAGGGGCGAGCGGGCCCGGAAGGAGATCGAGAAGGCGATCCCGCTGGCGGCGGCCCTCGGCCAGCGGATCCTGTTCGAGAATGTCTGGAACGGGATGTACTACCAGGACGACGGGCCGCGGAATCAGAGCGTCAAGCCCTGGGCCGACTACATCGACAGCTTCAACAGCCCCTGGGTGGGTGCCTTCTTCGACCTCGGCAACCACGCCCGCTACGGCGACGTGGCCGAGTGGGTTCGGGAGTTGGGCCCCCGGATCGTGAAGCTCGACATCAAGGGCTACTCCAACGCCAAGGCCGACGCCGATGGCAAGTGGAAGGGCTTCGTCGACATCACGGCCGGCGACATCGACTGGTCGAGTGTGCGGGCGGCCCTCAAGGAGATCGGCTATACCGGCTGGGTGTCGGCCGAGGGGGGGGGCGGCGACACGGCCTGGCTCGCGAAGGTGCTCGCCGAGATGAAGGAGGCTTTGCTCGGCTGAGCGGGACGCGTTGCCAGCCCGTGCCGCTCGTTTCCTCCGGGGCTACGAGGCGAGCGGGGCGGAATGCTATAACCTCGGGTCGAATGCCGGCCGCGTGACGCCGGCTGCCCCACCTGAGGAGTCTTGTCGTGTCTGCTTCCCGGGCCATCGGGCCGAGTCCGCCGATCTACCGCGGGCCGCTGCCCCACGTGACCACGGTCGAGCGGGTGCCGGTGACCGTTTTCGAGCAGCCGGGGGACGCCAGCCGGGCGGTGGCCCGCGAGATCGCCGATCTCGTGACCAGCCGGGCGGCCGCCGGCAAGCAGACCGTTCTCGGTCTGGCAACCGGCAGCACGCCGGTGGGCGTCTACGACGAGCTGATCCGGCTCCACAAGGAGGAGGGCGTGTCGTTCAAGACCGTCGTCACCTTCAACCTCGACGAGTATTGGCCGATCGCCCCCGAAGCCCTCCAGAGCTACCACCGCTTCATGCGGGAGCACCTCTTCGATCACGTCGATATTCCGGCCGCCGCGATCCACATCCCCGACGGCACGCTTCCCCGGGAGCGGGTCGTCTCGGCGTGCCTGGAATACGAGGAGCAGATCCGCGCGGCCGGCGGCATCGACCTCCAGATCCTCGGCATCGGCCGCACCGGCCACATCGGCTTCAACGAGCCGGGCAGCACCCTCGAGAGCCGCACCCGGCTGATCACGCTCGACAGCGTGACCCGGTCCGACGCCGCCAGCGACTTCTTCGGCGAGTGGAACGTGCCCCGGCAGGCGATCACGATGGGCGTGGGCACGATCATGGACGCCCGCCGCGTGATCCTCCTGGCCTTCGGGGAGCACAAGGCGGGGATCGTGCTCAAGGCGGTCGAGGAGCCCCTCTGCACCCACGTCTCGGCAAGCGCGCTGCAACAGCATGCCGACGCGAAGTTCGTGCTCGACCGGGCGGCCGCCGCGCAGCTGACCCGGTTCGAGTCGCCCTGGCTGGTGGGGCCGCTGGAGTCGCTGGGCCTGGAGTGGAACGACGGCCTGGTCCGCAAGGCGGTCAGCTGGCTGGCCTTCAAGCTCGGCAAGCCGATCCTCAAGCTGATCGACGAAGACTACAACGAGCACGGTCTCCAAGACCTGCTCTCCAACAAGGGCCGGGCCTACGATCTCAACATCGAGGTCTTCCGGGGGATGCAAGACACGATCACCGGCTGGCCGGCCGGCGGCCCGGGCAAGCCCCGGCGGCTGCGGGTGGCCGGCGGCAAGGACTCGCCGCGGGCGGCCGACTTCCCCAAGCGGATCGTGGTCTTCAGCCCCCATCCCGACGACGATGTGATCAGCATGGGGGGCACCTTTATCCGGCTCTGCGAGCAGGGGCACGAGGTGCACGTGGCCTATCAGACGAGCGGCAACATCGCCGTCTGGGACGAGTCGGCCGACCGGCACGTCGACTTCGTTGAGGAGTTCTGCCGGGCCTTCGACGTGGGCACGATCGTCTCGCCCGGCGAGCGGGCACCCGGCGAGATCGCCGAGAAGATCCGGGCCTTCCTCAAGGCCAAGCCGGCCGGGGCCGTCGACATCCCGGAGCTTCAGGCGGTGAAGGGGCTGATCCGCCGGACCGAGGCCCGGGCCGCGGCCCGCTACTCGGGCGTGCATCCCGACCGGATCCACTTCCTCGACCTGCCCTTCTACGAAACGGGCCGCGTCCGCAAGAACCCGATCGGGCAGGCCGACATCGCGATCACAGCCAAGCTCCTCGACACGGTCCAGCCCCATCAGATCTACGCCGCTGGCGACCTCTCCGACCCCCACGGCACCCACCGCGTCTGCCTGGCGGCGGTGTTGGCCGCGCTGGGCGAACTCTCAGGCCGCGGCTGGGCCCGGGACTTCGAGCTCTGGCTCTACCGGGGCGCCTGGCAGGAGTGGGCCCCCCACGAGATCGACATGGCCGTGCCCCTCTCGCCCGACGAGGTGGAGCGGAAGCGGATGGCCATCTTCAAGCACGAGAGCCAGAAGGACCGGGCCGTGTTTCCCGGCCCCACCGACCCCCGCGAGTTCTGGCAGCGGGCCGAGGACCGCAACCGCGACACGGCCGTCCTCTACGACAAGCTCGGCCTGCCGGAATACGAAGCGATCGAAGGCTTCGTGCTCTGGAAGGGCTGACGTTGCAACCCCTCTGGCGTCGAGTTCCGCCTGCGAATCCGCTGCATTTCAAGGAGATCATTGATCATGCGAGTGAGTACAGGATTTGTCCTGCTCCTGGCCCTCTGCGGGTGCTCAAGTCGAAGGAAGAGTTCACGAATCTGGAACTCTGGCTCGAGTGGCGGCACCTCCAGGAGGGGGGCAATTCGGGCGTGTTTCTCTGGGCGCCGCCCAAGGTGTTCGTAAACCTCCCCAAGGGCCGGCTGCCCGCCGGCGGGATCGAGGTCCAGATCCTCGACCATGGCTACACCGCGCAGTACGAGAAGGGGGGCCGCAAGGCCGACTGGTTCACCACCAACGGCGATGTCTTTCCGGTCGGCTCCTCGAAGATGAAGCCCTTCCCGCCGCTTTCACCCAATGGCAGCCGCAGCTTCCCGCGGGCTGAGCACTCCAAGGGCACCCCGGAGTGGAACCACTAC
Organism: uncultured Candidatus Kuenenia sp.; assembly: GCA_964425395.1. Classification (GTDB taxonomy): domain Bacteria; phylum Planctomycetota; class Planctomycetia; order Pirellulales; family UBA1268; genus QWPN01. The sequence continues at coordinate 5,055 of CAYRNG010000114.1, forward strand.
TATGTGCGGGCGATCAACGGCGAGGTGCGGCTCTGGGTCAATGGCCACGAAGTGTCGGGCGGCCGCGACTGCCAGCCCGCCACGGGCCACCTCTGCCTCGAGGCCGAGGGGGCGCCGGTCGAGTTTCGCAACCTCCGGATCCGCGAACTGCCGTAGCGGCCGCCAGCTATCGGCCGACGGCGGCGGGGAAGCCGGCCTGGATGAGCTGCGGGTAGCCCGGCTTGAGCGGCCGGACGTCGTAGCCGAGGGGCCCGAGAATCGCGGCCGCCTCGAGGCAGCGGCCCCCCATCAGGCAGTGGCAGTAGATGATCTTGTCTTTCGGCAGCAGCTGGGCCAGGCGGGCCGGATCGACCCCGGCCTCGAGGCTGCTCAGGGGCACGAGCCGGGCGCCGGCGACGTGGCCCTGGGCCCATTCGTCGGGCTCCCGGACATCGACGATCACCGCCTGGCCGGCGGCGACGGCCTGCTGGACCGCGGGGAGCGGGTCTTTCGTGTGGCCGGCCGCCGTGGCGGGACCGGCGGCGGCCGCGGCCACGATCGCCGCCAAGAGCAGCCGCGCGCAGGAGGTGGCGGGAGCCTGGTTCCAGGGCATCCGGCTGATCAGCATCGCCATCCCGCAGGTGTCGGTGATCCCGGCGAACACCAGGCCGCAGCCGACGAACCCGGCCAGGCCGGCACCGATGCTCTGCCAGAGGGGATCGGGGCCGAAGGCGGCGAGCGCCGCGCCGATCGCCACCAGGGCCCCGGCGGCGATCCGCACCTGCCGCTCAAGCGACATCGCCTTCTTGCCGCGGACGACCGGCAGTCCGGCCGCGTCGCAGGCGGTGGTGCCGCCATCGACGCTCACCACGTCGCCGACCCCGGCAGCGATCATCTTCTCGCAGGCGGTCTTGCTCCGGCCGCCGGAGCGGCAGACGAAGTAGATCGGGCCCGAGCGGCCGCCGTGGTCGGCAGCGATCTGTTTCGGGTCGAGCCGATCGAGCGGCACGTTGCGGGCGAAGTCGACATGCACCTCGCCATACTCGGCCGGCGTGCGGACGTCGATCAGGTTGATGGCCTCGCCGCGGCGGCGGAGGTCCAAGAGCTGAGTGGGGGAGATGGTGGCGACCATGGTGGAAAGGCTCCTGTCAGGCAAGGGAGAGGAAAGGCGGCATCTCAGCGGCGTGGCGTGCCGCCGAACCGGTCGGCGATGCAGTTCATGATGTTGGCCAGGTGCGGCTCGACGATCGCGTAGTAGACGGTGCGGCCCTCGCGGGACGAGTCGAGAAAGCCGCACCGCTGCATGAGGCGGAGGTGCTCGCTGGCCATGTGGCTGGGGATGCCGCAGGCCTCGGCCAGCTCCCCGACCGTGTACCGGCCTCCGAGCAGCATTTCGACGATCCTGAGGCGATGGGGGTGGGCGAGGGTCCGGAGACACTCGGCGGCCTGGCCGAGGGAATCGAGATCGATCAGGGCCCGCTCGCCGCGGCCCTTGGCGGGGCGACGAGCCGGTGCGGCGGGCGTCGTGGCGGTCACAAAACTGCTCCCTGCCGAGGCGGGCCCGTCCGAGTGTCGGGAGCCGCGTCCTTCTGGCTTGACAAATATATCGACATATGGCGATATGTCAATGCAGTTTTTTTTGGCTGGGTGGCTCGTCTGCCTTATCGCCGGGGCTCGAGGCCGAGCTGAATCCGCCGCTGGTCCTTGGCCCGCCGATACTCGGTGGACCGGGCCCGGGCGTCGGCGGTGGAGCGGTCGAGCCGCTGCTTGGAGCGGGTGTTGCGGCCCTCCTCGCTCCGGTCTCGCTGCCGGGGCTGGCCACCGGCCCCGCCCTGCCGGCCACCCGCCGCCTGCGGGCCGCGGGCCGCGCTGCCGTCGCCCCGGTCCGTCGTCCGGCGGTCCCGCTCCGCCTGCCAGCGGGCCCGGCGAGACTCTTCCTCCTTGATGCGGCGATCGAGCTCGGCGGCCCGTCGTTCCGGCGGGATCGCGAAATAAGAGCTCACCTCGGCCCGCTCGCGGGCCTCGAACAGGCGGCCCATCTCCCGCCGAGCCTGCTCCCGGTATTGCTCAGGCACGTCCCGCATCGCCTGCATCACGGGGGCGAAGGATGCAGAGCCCTCGCCGTAGGGAACCTCGCCCCGGGCCATCCGCTCGAGTTCGGCCATCTGGCCGTCCACGGCGGCCCGCACCGCGAGCACCTCCCGCGGGCTCGAGAAGAAGCCGAGCAGCCAGAGCACGGCCAGCCCCAGGAGGCCAAGGCCCACGATCCCGATAGCCGCCGGCCGGAGCCAGCCGGACAGCCATGACGATCTCTGGGAGCGAGCAAACTCCGCCAGAGCCTGCCGCCGAGCTGACACCGTGGCTGTCATGAGGAATGTCTCCTGTCCGCCAAATCCTGTGAACCCAGGCCGCCCGTGGGCCGCGAAACTCCCGAGCATACCCTGCGAGTCGCCCGGCATCGTGTCTTCGAACGGTGCAGGGGCGAAAAAGTTCCTGTGTGACAAAGCAACCGGGGCATCAGCCACCGGCTCGGTTGTCCCGGGGTCTGCCGGCTGCGTAGCGTTCCGCGTCTTCCAGGAACGCAGGGGCAGGGCCGCCAGCCGGATCGTCCGGAGCCGCCCGCCATGGCCCTCTTCGCCCCACCCCGCCGGGGCCAGCCTCGCCGCCGGCCCGCCCCCACGGTCGAGCGGCTCGAGCCCCGGCAGCTGCTCGCCGTCGATATCGTGCGGACAAGCGCCACCGAATGATTCGCGATCGACATCAAGTCGGCCGACCAGTGTTTCGGCGAGTATCACTCGTTCGAGGTCACGAACAACGACGGGGTGGACTACACCGACGTCTGGCTGCGGATCACCGATATTCTGCCTGGCCAGAAGGTGCAACTCGGCCCCGGCGAGGACGGCCTCTACTTCCTCGGCGACCTGCCGGCCGGGGCCTCGAAGACGGCCTTCATCTACTTTACGGCCGAGCAGTTCACCGTGCCGGCCGGCAGCGACGACCCGCAGACCTTCGTCGCGGAGGTCCGCCAGGGGGATCCGCTCGCCGGCCCGGTCCTGGGCACGCTCGCCGACGGGTGGCTGTTCGTGGCCGAGTCGGTCGAGGACAACTCCTCGAGCGTCACGGCTTCGGTGGATGTGACCTACGCCTTCGCCGGCGATCCGGTGGCCGTGCCGATCGTGGGGGGCACGATGACGATGATCGTGACGGGCAACGTCAAGAACAAGCCCGACCGGATCCTGTTCTCCCCCGCCTCCACGCTCGACTGGCCGGCCGACGCGTTCGTGCTGACTTCGACCCAGGTCAACTATTTCACCACCGGCGGCGACCCGCTCCCCTCCTTGCCGGCCGACTGGATCTTCGAGAAGCCGATCGCCGACAAGCCCAAGGACTTCGTGGCGACCTACACCTTCACGATCGCCGGCCCCACGACCTCTCCCACGCCCGTGTCGCCCAAGCAATACTCGGCCCACGGCGGCGAATCACGGAAGTTCGACCACTCCCGGCTGTTGGGAGGTGTGGTGCCAATTCCCGTCGTGAGCGGGGAGGTCGCGATCACGAAGGTGTCGCTCCGTAATGGCGTGCCGGTCGAAACCTACGTCGCCGACGCACCGCTGACCTACGAGATCGTGATCTCGAATCCCCTGCCGGTGGCGGTGAGCGGGGTTTCGGTGAGCGACGTGCTTCCGGTCGGCCTCGATCTGGCCCAGACGTCGCTCGCCGTGGACTACGGGAGCAACACGGGCTTGCTCGACCTCGTAGGAAACACGCTCAGCGGCACGGTGGACCTGGTGGCGGGGGGTGAAGGCGTCTTGCCGATCACGATCACGATCGAGACCTACGTGCTGGCGGGCACGACCGGCCCGCTCGTGAACACCGTCACGGCCACCCTGCCCGACGAATCAACCGTCTCGGCCACCGTGACCAACTTTCCCGACATCGTGCTCGCGGTCACCAAGACCTCGAGCGGCGGCGGCACGTACGTGCAGGGTGAGCCGCTCCAGTACACGATCACGATCACCAACGCCGACAGCCTCGATGCCACGGGCGTGTCCGTGACCGACGTCTTCCCGGCCGAGCTCGACCCGGCCGCGACGACTTGGTTTGCCACCTACTCTGGCGGGGCGAGCGGCGACCTGACCGACGATCCCGCCAATCCCGGCACCGGGCCGATCGCCGGCACGGTCGACATCCCGATCGGCGGCTCGGTCACGATCACGGTCGAGAGCGTCGTCCTGCCGACGGCCAGGGCCGAGATCACCAACACGGTCACGGCCGTCGTGCCGGACGGCCTGACCTTCTCGGCGAGCGTCACCGACGTGCCCGACGCCGCGATCGAGCTGGCCAAAGCGTCCACCAGCCCCGTCGGGCCGGGCTTCTACACGGCCGGCGGGCCGCTCACCTACACGATCACCGTCGGCAACCCTGGCCCGGCCGACGTGTTCGGCCTCCGGTTCAACGACGCGTTGCCCGAATCACTCGACGTCCAGCCGGCGGAGATCACGGTGGACTGGGGGGGCAACCCGACAGGGATCATGCAGCTGGTGGACGGCAACATCAGCGGCCTCTTCGACATCGCCCGCGGCACGACCGTGACGGTGACGGTGGCCACCACGGTCCCCCCGCTCACGACCGGCACGCTCGTCAATACGGTCGAGACGATCACCCCCTGGGGCGACACCGCCTTCGCGGAGGTCGAGGACGATCCCCGGCCCGGCGAGGGGGAGGCGACGACGGTGATCGGCACCGACGACGGCTGCAACTTCCCGCCGGTCGTGCACGTGCTCGACGCCTTCGGCACGATCATCTTCACGATCGACGCCTCCCAGGGGCTCTTCGAGCCGACCTTCCGGGGCAGCGTTCGCGTCACGACCGGCGATGTCAATGGCGACGGTGTGGCCGACATCATCGTCGGCTCGGGCCGCAGCCGGCCGGGCGAGGTGCGGGTCTTTTTGGCCAGCGGCCCGGGGCCCTACCCGACCTTCACCTATGACGCCGGCTACACCTTCCGGCCCTTCGGCAATGCCTACCGCGGCGGCATCGAGGTGGCCGCTGGCGACTTTACCGGCGACGGCCTGGCCGACATCATCGTGGGGCAGTCGAGTGGCCGGGGGTTCGTGCGGGGCTACGAGGTCCTGGGAGGGTTCGTGGCATCCTCGCCCGCCTTCCAGTTCCGGCCCTACGGGGGCCGCTACGCCGGCGGCGTGATGGTGGCCGCCGCCGACTTCACCGGCGACGGCCGGGTCGAGGTGGTGGTCGGCCCGAACGCCGGGATCCTGGCCCAGGTGCGGGTCTACGACGTCACGATGGGTCCCAAGGTGGTGAGTTCGTTCCGTCCCTTCGGCGGCCGGTTCCGCCGGGGCGTGACGCTTGCGATCGGCACCTATGCCAACGGCATGAGCCCGGATGACGGCGTGCCCGACATCTTCGTGGGCACCGGCGCCGGCGGCGGCTCGGTGCTCGAGGTCTACAGCGGCCAGGCCGTCGGCCGCGTCAATCCCCGGCTCGCGCGGCTGACGGCGTTCGCCTCGCTCACCCGGCGGAACGCCCGGCTGTTCGTGGCCCCGGTGGACCTCGGTGGCACGGGCTCGGTCACCGACATCTTCGGGGTCAAGGGGCTCAACGGCGGCGGCGGCACCCGGGCCGTGCGGCGGCTCACGCTCGCCGGCCCATCGGTCGTGGACTACGCCGACCCGCGGCTGCGGCCGCCGCTGCGGATCGCTCCCTTCGTGCGGCCGGCCGCCGCGGCCCGGTGACCGCCGCGGCGGGCCGGGTCGGCTACCAGCGGGCCTCGAGGCCAAGGTTGGCACCGTGGAGGAACATCCCGCCGCCAGAGGCGACCCCGATCGCCCCCGACTCGACGGCGCCAAAGTTGAATTGGTCCGGGGCCAGGGCCAGCCCCTCGATCCAGATCAGGTTGTAGCCGGCCCGGATGCCCCACACATCGGTGAGCCGGTAGACGACCGACGTGTTGATGTCGCCGACGAAGGCCACGGAGCCCGCCCGGCGGGAGAAGGCCGGCCGGTCGGTCAGCGGCTCGAGTTCGAAGTTCACGATCTGGCTCTGGAGGGCCTGCTGGGCGTTGCCGAACAGACCGGCCTTGGCCCAGCCCTCGAAGGCCCACCGCTCCCAGGTCCAGCGGGCCCGGCTGCCGAGCTGGCCGCCGAACAGGTTGTTCCGGGTCCGGACCCGGTAGGGCACGGTCACGAAGGTGTCGTCCACGAAGCAGCACTCAATGTCGATTCCCGCCGACTCCTCGACGCCGACGTAGCGAAATCCGGCCAGCCAATCCACCGTCAGCCAGCTGCCGGAGCGGTCCCGCCACTGGGTCGAGGTACTGAACAGGTTGGCCTCGGCGCTGTTGATGAGCGACGTGGAGCGGACCGTGGCGTTCTCGCCGTCGGCCGTCGAGGCCACTCGGTGGCACCCCTCGAGGGGGTGTGTGCCAGAGGTTTCGGCTCGCCCGGGTTTCCGGCATGAGGTGCGGGGCGACAGGTCTGGTCGTGCGGGCTGGGCAAAAAGGGGCGGCTCACCGGCGGCGGCCGCTCGAACCGGACCGGTCGCTTGACCCATCCGGCGGCGGGTCGGGAGAATTCCGCCTTCGCCCCGTGTTTCGCCTCTCTCGTCGGGGCCGCTCGCCTCCATGCGATTTCTGGTCGGCATCTTTGCCTCGGTGATGCGAACCCGCCGGCAGCGGCGGAACCTCCGGCTGCTCGGCTGGCTGGGGCTCGTGTTTCTGGGGCTCCTGACGGCGTTCAGCGTCGCCTTCCACTGGCTGATGGCCCGTGAAGGGCAGGCCCACTCCTGGGTGACGAGCGTCTACTGGACGTTCGTGACGATGTCGACGCTCGGCTTCGGCGACATCACGTTCCACTCCGACGCCGGCCGGCTGTTCACGATTCTGGTGCTCGTCTCCGGCACGCTCTTCATGCTGATCCTGCTGCCGTTCACCTTCATCCAGTTCTTCTTCACCCCCTGGATGGAGGCCCAGGAGGCGGCCCTGATGCCACGGGCCTTGCCGCCGCGGACGCGGGGGCACGTGCTCCTGACGCGGGTGGGGGCCGTCGAGGAGGCGCTTGTCAAGCTGCTCGCGGCGGCGGGGGTCGAGGCGTATGTGGTGGTGGCCGATCCGGCCGAGGCCACGCCCCTGCTCGACGCCAACTACCGGGTGATGGTCGGGCCGCTCGACGATCCCGCCACCTGGCGGGCCGCCCGGGTGGACCAGGCCGCCCTCGTGGCCACGACGGGCAGCGACACGACCAACACCAACGTCACCTTCACCATCCGGGAGACCGGCGCGACGCTGCCGATCGTGGCCACCGCCTCGGCCGACGCCTCGGTCGACATCCTCGAGCTGGCCGGCTGCACGCGGGTGCTCAAGCTGGGGCAGATGCTGGGCGAGGCCTTTGCCCGGCGGGTGCTCGGCCGCGACGGGCGGACCCGGATCGTGGGCGAGTTCGACGACCTGTTCATCGCCGAGGCGGCCGTGGCCGGCACCAACCTGGCCGGCCGCACCCTGGCCGAGGCCCGGCTCCGTGAAGAGGCTGGCCTCAACGCGGTCGGGGTCTGGCAGCGGGGGATGTTCGAGCCGGCCCGTCCCGAGACCCGCCTCGAGACCGGCAGCATCTTGGTGCTGGCGGGGTCGCGGGAGCAGCTGGCCCGCTACGACGAGCTTCACGGGGCGGCCGATGCGGCCGCTGGCCTGACGCTCGTGATCGGCAGCGGCCGGGTGGGCCGGGGGGTGGCGGCGGCGCTGGCCGCCGAGGGGCTCGACTGCCGGGTCATCGACCGCGACGCCGCCCGGCTCCGCGACCCGGCCCGGAGCGTGGTCGGCGACGCGGCCGATCACGAGGTGCTCGAGCGGGCCGGAATCCGCACCTGCTCGGCGGTGGTGATCACGACCCACGACGACGACGTCAACGTCTACCTCACGCTCTACTGCCGGAAGCTGCGGCCCGACGTCCAGATCCTGTCGCGGTCCAACCGGGAGCGGAACGTCTCCACGCTCCACCGGGCCGGGGCCGACTTCGTGATGTCCTACGCCACCACCGGGGCGACGGCGATCTCGAACCTCCTCAAGCGGGTCGACATCCTGCTCGTGGCCGAGGGGCTGCACGTCTTCCGGCTCGACACGCCGCCGGCGCTGGTGGGCCGCTGCCTGGCCGAGACCGACATCCGCCGCGCAACCGGCTGCACCGTGATCGCGATCGGCCTCCACGACCACTTCGACCCCAACCCCGACGCCCTCCGGAAGCTGGAGGCGGGCAGCGAGCTGGTGCTGATCGGCGACGTGGAGGCGGAGAGCCGCTTCATCGAGCGGTTCGGCCGCGAGTGAGCGGGCGGGGAAAGGGGACAGTCCCCTGGGGGCAGGAAGGGGGACAGTCCCCCGGGCTCAGCTCAGCAACAGCCGGGCCAGCGAGAAGTAGATCACGAGCGTCACCATGTCGGTGGCGGCCAAGGCCACCGGGCCGGCGGCCACCTGCGGCTCGCGGGCCAGGAGTCGCAAGAGGTTGGGCATCGCCACGCCGATCACAGCGGCGCAGACGACGCCCCCGGTGATGCCCCCGAAGAGCGCGAGGGCCACGGTCGGCTGGCCGAGCCATGCGAGCGCCACGAGGGCCACGGCCAGGGCGCTCGCCGCCCCGAGCATCACGCCGGTGAGTGACTCATGCTTGATCGCCCCCGCGATCGCGGCGACCGACGGCCGGCGGCCGTGCAGCCGCTGCAGCGCGATGCTCACCGACTGGATCGCCACGCTCTCGGCCAGAGCCAAGACGACTGGCACGAACAGCGCCAGGGCCACCAACCGCTCGAGCTCGGCCTGAAACAGACCCGACAGAAAGGCCGCCATGATCCCGCCGGCGATGTTGGCCAACAGCCAGGGAAACCGGCTCCTGAAGGCGGCCACCGGCGAGCGGGCCTGGGAGTCTTCGAAGTGCACGCCGATCAGCTGGAACAGGTCGTCGAGCTCCTCGCGGCGATCAACGTCGGCGAGTTCCTCGGTGTAGAGATCGACGTCCACGATCCCGAGCATCCGCCGGTCCTCGTCTACCACGGGGAAGGCCAGCAGCTTGTGGAGCAGGAAGAACTCGCAGGCGTCGAGCACGGTGGCGGCAGCGGGGATCGTGACCACCCGCGTGACCATCACGTCGCGGATCGGCGTCGCGTCAGGCGAGAGCAGGAGCCGGCGGGTGGGCACCACGCCGGCCAGCCGTCCCTCGGCGTCGAGCACGTAGAAGTAGATGATCCGGCCCTCGGGTGGCACCGCCCGGGCGGCGGCGATCGCCTCGCCCACGGTCTGGTCGACCGCCAGCCGGGCGAAGTCGGTCCGCATGTGCCGGGAGACGGGGTCGGCCAGATGGGTGGTGTCGGGGGAGGGGGCGGGCATGGACGGCTCGGGCGGCGGGCGGCCGCGAAAGTCTAATCGCGGTAGACTTCGGCGCCTCCGGCAGATGCCCGGTGGCTCACCCGCTTCAGTCGAGCCCCCCGATGCCGATGCAATCGGAAGCAGTTCGTCACTTCTTCCGGGCGGTCGCCGGCTTTGGCCGGGCGATGCTCGGCAGCCTGCGGGATCTGGTGCCGATCATCGCGGTGATCGCCTTCTTTCAGCTGCTGGTGTTCCGGCAGCCGCTCGAGAATTTCGGCTCGGTCGTGGTCGGCCTCGGGCTGGTCGTGCTCGGGCTGACCTTGTTCGTGTTCGGCCTGGAGATGGGGCTGTTTCCGATCGGCGAGCAGCTGGCCCATGCCTTCGCTCGCAAGGGGAGCCTGCCCTGGCTGGTGGCCTTCGCCTTCGCCCTCGGCTTCGGGACGACGGTGGCGGAGCCGGCCCTGATCGCGGTGGCGGCCGAGGCAGGCCGGCTCACCGGCGGAGGCGAGGCCTGGCAGACGGCGCTGCGGCTCACGGTGGCCGCGGCAGTGGGGGCGGCCCTCGTCGTGGGTGTGCTCCGGATTCTGCTCGGCTGGCCGCTCCAGTGGCTGATCATCGCCGGCTACGTGCTCGTGATCGCGCTCACCCCGCTGGCACCCCGGTCGATCGTGGGCGTGGCCTACGATGCCGGCGGCGTGACCACTTCCACGATCACCGTCCCGCTGACAACGGCGCTCGGCGTGGGCCTAGCCGGCAGCATCCGCGGCCGCAATCCGCTCGTAGACGGGTTTGGGCTGATCGCCCTGGCATCGCTGACCCCGATCGTGTTCGTGCTCCTGTTTGGGACGATCTGGCCGGTGGGAGGCGCGGGCGAATGAGAGGAGCTGGAGCGGTTCCATGAACGCCTTCACCGCCCTCGCCGGCCGTCTGGCCGAATCGTTCGCCGGCACGATCAGCGACGTGCTCCCGATCGTCCTCGTGATCGCGTTCTTTCAATTCGTCGTCCTGCGACGGCGGGTGGCCGACCCGGCCCGGCTGCTGCTCGGGCTGGCCGCGGTGATCGCCGGCCTGGCGGTGTTTCTCGTGGGGCTCGAGATCGGCCTGTTTCCGCTCGGCCGCACGATGGCCCGCCAGTTGTCGGATCCCGACTTCGTCTCGGCGGCTGCCTCCCAGGCGGGGGGCTGGTGGGCCTACCGGACCACCTACCTGTTCGCGTTCTGTCTGGGCTTCGCGACCACGATCGCCGAGCCGGCCCTGATCTCGGTCGCGGTCAAGGCCGGGCAGGTGTCGGGCGGCAGCATCGACCCGCTGGGCCTGCGGATCGCCGTGGCCCTGGGAGCGGGCACGGGTGTGGCCTTGGGCGTGATTCGCATCTGTGCCGACATTCCGTTGCCGGTGTTCATGATCGCAGGCTATCTGCTGGTCATGATCCAGACGCTGCTGGCCCCCCGGGCGATCATTCCGCTGGCCTACGACTCCGGGGGCGTGACGACCTCGACGGTCACGGTGCCGATGGTGGCGGCCCTGGGCCTGGGGCTCGCCGAACAGATTCCGGGCCGGGATCCCCTGCTCGACGGCTTCGGGCTGATTGCATCGGCCGCGCTGTTTCCTATGCTCACCGTGATGGGCTACGCCCAGCTGGCCGAGTGGCGGGCTCGCCCCCGCCGGCGAGCGTCGTCCGAGGAGGTCTGAACGCCATGCACTTCAAGCTCATCATCGCCTTCTGCGAAGACGACAAGACTGCCGACGTCATGCAGGCGGCCCGCGCGGCCGGGGCCACCGGGGCCACGATCATCACCAACGCCCGCGGCGAGGGGCTCAGGCCCACCAAGACCTTCTTCGGCCTCGCGCTCGAGAGCCAGCGGGACGTGCTCCTATTTCTCGTGGAAGAGCACCTCGCCCGGCAGATCCTCGAGACGATCGAGCGGACGGGCCAATTCGACACCACGCCCGGGACGGGCATTGCGTTCATGATCGACGTCGAGGATGCGGTCGGCGTGGCCCACCAGGCCGCCTCGATCGTCCCCAAACTGGAGGAGCACCTATGAACGATCGGGAGATTGTCCGGGTCCGCGACGTGATGAAACGGGAGTTCGACCTCGTCGCCGGCAAGTTGACCGTGCGGGAGGCGCTCGACGGGATGCGGCACGAGGAGACGCGGGCCCTGATCGTGGACAAGCGGCATCCCGACGACGAGTACGGGATCGTGCTCCTCTCCGACATCGCCAAGCAGGTGCTG
>CAYRNG010000115.1:0-7034 GCA_964425395.1 uncultured Candidatus Kuenenia sp.
TTGATGACGCCCTTGTAGCGGCGGGATTGTATCCCGCCGGCCAGTTGACGACGCGTTTCCGTTGCCGCCGGTTTCGGTTGGCGACGTCGCGGTGTCCGACGGGTTGAAAACCCGCGGCTACGTTTCGTCAACACCGCCGCAAAACTCGGCCAGCCAAACCCGCGGCTCCGCTTTCCCGCCCCCCTGCCGGCCGATTCGGTATGCTGCCGCCTCTCTGACCGCACCCCCTGGAGCTTCCTGGATGACGCACTTCGTCGGCATGCTGGCGGCGATCGCGCTGACCGCCCTCTGCTGGGGGGCCTACGGCCCGGTGATGCACATCGGCCGCGAGGCGATGCACTCTGCCCTGCGGGCCTTCATGTGCGTGGGGGCGGCCTACTTCCTGATCGCCGTGCTCGTGCCGGTGGCGCTCTTGGCCCGGAGCGGTGAGAAGGGCGGCTGGACCACGGCGGGGGTGGTCTGGAGCCTGGTGGCGGGAGCCTGCGGGGCGCTCGGGGCGCTCGGCGTGATCCTGGCGCTCACGGCCGGCGGCAAGCCGATCTACGTGATGCCGCTGATCTTCGGCGGCGCGCCGGTGGTCAACACGCTCCTGACCGCCTTCATGAACCGTTCGTTCAATCAGCTGCGGGGGCTGTTTCTGGCCGGGCTGCTCCTCGTGATCACCGGCGCCGTGACCGTGCTGGTCTTCAAGCCGCAGCCGCCGGCCCCGGCCGCCCCCGCCGCCGCCCTGGCCGCGAGCCCGGAAGCCGCCGCCGACAGCCAGCCGGCCGCGGCCGACGCCCAGCCGGCCGCGGCCGACGCCCAGGCGGCAGCCGCCGACGGCCAGCCGGGCAACTCGCCCGTCAAGCGGGCCGAGCGGTTTCTGGAGGTGCTCCTGGCCGTGGCCCTCACCATCTGCTGCTGGGGAGCCTACGGGCCCGTGCTCCACCGCGGGCAGGGGGCGATGCAGGGTAGCCGGCTGCGACCGCTGCTCTGCATCGGGGTGGCCTACTTCCTGATCGCGGTGCTCGTGCCGCTGGCCCTGCTGGGACCGCTGGGCGACACCGGCGGCTGGAATCTCCGCGGCGTGCTCTGGGCGCTGGCCGGCGGCGGCCTGGGGGCGATCGGCGCCCTGGGCACGATCCTGGCCTTCAACCTCGGCGGCAAGCCGTTCACGGTGATGCCGGTCGTGTTCGGCTGTGCCCCGGTGATCAACACGATCACTTCGAGCCTGCTCCAGGGGGTGTCGCTGGCGACGGTGAGCCCTTTCTTCCTGGCCGGGATGCTGATCGTGGGCGTGGGCGCGGCCACCGTGCTGGCCTTCGCCCCCCGCGGCCACGCCCCGCCCAAGCCGGCCTGACTCCGGCCTCATGAAAACCCCGCCGCAAGCCCGGGGGCCCATAGAAACCCCGGGCGCAAGCCCGGGGACGGTGGGTCTGAGAGCCACCCAACCCAGACCCTCACTGGGGATCTGCCCCCTCGCTCAGGTGCCCCGCACGTGGCCGAACCAGGCGATGTGATGCCGGGGCGTGAACTGCACGCCCAGCCGCCGGCATTCCGGCTCGAGCCAGGCGGTGGTGCGGGCCAGCTCCTCGGCGGAGCGGCCCTGCGGCATCAGGCAGACCGCGGCCGGATCGACGCGGCCCTGCCCCAGGCCGAGGTCGTCGAGCCAGACAAGCGCCTCGGCCAGGTCGGCGGGCGAGTCGATCACGAACTTGAGCTGGTAGGGGCCGGCCGCCACCAGGGCCGCGAGCACGTCGTCTCGCCGGCGGGCCGCCTCGTGCCGCGCGTGCCAAAGGCCCGGGGTCTCGGCCGGAGGCGCGGACGAGGCGAGCTTGGGGCTGATGGACATCAAGTCGGCAATCGGTCGGGCAGCGAGCGCCGCGGCATCTTCCGGGAGCACCGTGCCGGCCGTCTCGACGGTGACGTGCCAGCCCTCCTGCCGCAGGAGCCGGCAAAGCTCCACCGCCTCGCGAAACAACAGCGGCTCGCCGCCGGTCACGACCGCATGCCGTGGGGAAAGCGACCGCACCCTGCCGAATACCTCAGCCACGCTCAGCGCCTCCCCCTCCGGCTCCCACGACGTGTAGGGCGTGTCGCACCAGACGCAGCGGAGGTTGCAGCCGCTGGTGCGGACGAACGTGCTCGGCGTGCCGGCCAGGAGCCCCTCCCCCTGCAGCGACGCGAAGATCTCGGCGATGCGCATGGGTGAGAGCGGGCGGAGGGACGGGATCGTGCGGCGGTCAGGATCAACGAAACTGCTGGGTTATAACTCGCAGAGAGAGGGGGCGCGGCGAGCTTCGGACCCACCGTCCCCGGGCTCGCGCCCGGGGTTTCTATCCGAAGGGGGACAGTCCCCGCGGCGGGGACAGTCCCCGACCCACAGAAGGGTGGATGCGGTACGATTGCGGCTTCTCCTGAGCTTCGCTCGATCGGAGGCCCGCCCGGTGGCCGATAGCACCCACGCCCTCGACATCCTGCTCGCTCCCGACAAGCTCGCGATCGAGACGCCCTCGATCGTCGTGCTCCACGGCGACGAGCCGTTTCTGGCCCGCCACGTGCTCCTCGCGATTCGCGACCGCCTCGTCCCGGACGAGGCCGACCGCAGCTGGGCCTGGCGGGAATTTGACGGCACCGAGCCGCTCGATCCGCGGGACGTGCTCGACGAGGCGGCCACGATGCCGCTCTTCGCCACGGCCACCCGGGCGGCGGTCGTGCGGCGGGCCGATGCCTTCGTGACCGCCTCCCGGGAGGTGCTCGAGCGGATCGCGGGCAGCCCCCGGGGCAGCCGCGGCCTGGTGATCCTGGAGCTGAAGACGTTTCCCGCCACCACCCGGCTGGCCAAGGCCGCGGCCAAGCACGGGCTGGTGATCGACACGGCCGTGCCACCCCGCAAGGATCTGGCCGGCTGGGTGCGGATTTGGGCCCAGACCGCCCACGGGATCAGCCTCGCCCCGGCCACGGCCGAGCAGCTCGTCGAGCGGCTGGGCCGCAATCTCGGCCTCGTCGAACAGGCGCTCGCCCGGCTCACGGCGGCCACGGCCGAGGCTTCCCGCCGCACGCCCGTGCCCCCCGAGGCGATCGACGCCTTCGCCGCCCCGCCCGGCCAGCGGCCGGCCTGGGGGATGATCGACGCGGCGGCCTCGGGCGACACGCCCCGGGCCCTGGCCGAGCTGGCGGAGATCCTGGAGACGGGCGAGAGCCCCATCGCCCTGGCGGCCCAGACCTCGGCCGTGCTCCGCAAACTCGCGGCCGCGGCCCGGCTCCTGGCCCTGCCGGCCGGGCAAGGCCGTCCCGCGGGCGTCGAGCAGGCACTCCGCGAGGCGGGCGGGGCCGCCTGGCCGCAGGCCCTCGCCCAGGCCCGCGCCGGGCTCGGCCAGCTCGGCGCCGCCCGGGCCCGCCGGCTGCCGATCTGGCTTCGCGACATCGATCTGGCGCTCAAGGGCGATGCCTCCCGCGGTCTGCGAGCCCGGCTGGCACTCGAGCGGCTGTTCTGCAAGATGACGCGTGCCGGAGCCGACGCCCCGACCGGCGGCCCCCGGGCCACCGGCCGCCGGCCTCGGTAGCCGGCCGTCACCGTTTCCAGCGTCACGATTCCATCCCGCGTTTCGGAGTTCGACCGCGTGCAAGCCGCCACCACACCCGACCGCGACCGCTGGGAGAACCCGCTCGCCGCCCGCTACGCCTCGGCCGAGATGACCCGGCTCTGGAGCGACAGCCATCGCTACATGCTCTGGCGGCGGGTCTGGCTGGCGCTGGCCGAAAGCGAGGCCGAGCTGGGCCTGGCGATCACCCCCGGGCAGCTGGCCGAGATGCGGGCCCACCTCGAGACGGTCGACTTCGCCAAGGCGGCCGACTACGAGCGGCGGATGCGGCACGACGTCTTCGCCCACCTCCACGCCTTCGCCGACGACTGCCCCGCGGCCCGGCCGATCATCCACTTGGGCGCCACCAGCGCCTTCGTGACCGACAACACCGACCTGGTGCTGATCCGGGAGTCGCTCGACCTGGTGGCCGCCCGGCTGGCGACCGTGATCGAGCGGCTGGCAGCCCAGGCCCTGGAGACCAAGTCGCTCGTCTGCCTGGGCCGCACCCACCTCCAGCCGGCCCAGCCCACCACGATCGGCAAGCGGATCTGTCTCTGGATCCACGATCTGCTGCTCGACCTCGAGGAGGTGACCCACCGCCGCAAGCTGCTCCGGGCCCGGGGGGTGAAGGGGACGACCGGCACCCAGGCGAGCTTCCTCGAGCTGTTCGCCGGCGACCATGCCAAGGTCCGCCGGCTCGACGAGCTGGTGGCCGCCAAGCTCGCCTTCCACCCCTCCTACGAGGTGACCGGCCAGACCTACACCCGCAAGATCGACTCCCAGGTGGTGGCGGCCCTGGCCGGGCTGTCGGAGTCGTGCCACAAGGCGGGCAACGACCTCCGCCTGGCGGCGGCCTGGGGGGAACTCGAGGAGCCCTTCGAGAAGGATCAGGTCGGCTCCTCGGCGATGCCCTACAAGCGGAACCCGATGCGGGCCGAGCGGATGTGCGGCCTGGGCCGGTTCGTGATGGGGCTGGCGGTGACGGCCGGTCAGACCGCCGCCACCCAGTGGCTGGAGCGGACGCTCGACGACTCGGCCCCCCGCCGGCTGGTGCTCCCGCAGGCCTTCCTGGCGGCCGACGCCCAGCTGGTGCTGTTCACCAACATCGCCGGTGGCCTGGTCGTGCTACCCGGCGGGATCCGCAAGAACCTGGCCGCCCACCTCCCCTTCCTGGCCAGCGAGAAGATCCTGATGGCCGGCACCCAGGCCGGTGGCGACCGCCAGGCACTCCACGAGGCGCTCCGCACCCACAGCCACGCGGCCACGGCCCGAATCCGCGAGGGCCATGACAACGACCTGGCCGAGCGGCTGGCCGCCGACCCCCTGTTTGCGGGCGTCGATCTGGCCGCGGCCCTGGCGGCCGACGACCTGGCCGGCCGCGCCGCCGAGCAGGTCGAGGAGTTCGTGGCGGGCGCCGTCCGAGCGGCCCTGGCCGAGTGCCCCGCCCGCGGCCCCGAAGCCACGCTCGTGGTGTGAGCGTGCTGGCTTTACGCCCGGCGGGGTGAGGGGCTGACCCACCGTCCCCGGGCTCGCGCCCGGGGTTTCTATGCCCGCAGGGGACTGTCCCCGCTTCGGGGACTGTCCCCTTTCCTGCCGGTCCCCGCTTCGGCAATCCCGCCGCACGTGGGGCGAAGGCTAGACGCGGTCTTGGAGCCGCGACTTGCTGCGGCTGGAGCGGCATTCGAGGCACAGGCCGGTCACGATCAGGCGGTGCGATTGGGCCCGAAACTGGTGGCCGGCCGCCACCGCGTCGCAGATCCGGGTCACCTCGTCGCTGGAAAACTCGATCAGCTTCCGGCAGCCGGTGCAGTAGAGGTGATCGTGCTGCGGATAGCCGTAGTCGTGCTCGTAGACGGCCCGGCCGTCGAGCACCATCTTCTTGAGCAGCCCCGCCTCCACCATTTCGGCGAGCGTCCGGTAGACGGTCGGCCGGCTGGCCGCGGCCCCGGCCGGGGTGCCGCGGAGGTTCGCCAGCAGCTGCTCGGCGTCGAAGTGCTCATGGCTCGAGGCCACGTAATCGACGATCCCCCGCCGCTGCCGGGTCACCCGCTTGCCGCGGGCCTGGAGAAACTCCTCGAACCGCTCCTGCGGCGAGAGGGCCGTCTCCACACTGCCTAACGAAAAATCGGGCACCACGGACATGGGGCACAGAGCTCCTCGGACGAGCTGATTATAGCCCACCCGCCGGTCGCGGGGGCAGCGGGTTCGTCCGGCCGGCCGCAGCCGTTCCCCGGCGTCACCCGGCCGGCGGGGCAGCGCCCGCCGGCCAGGGCTGCCGGTTCAGACCCAGCCGGGCCGAGTCCAGCCGGCCGAAAAAATCCGGCCGAAAAAATCCGGCCGAGATCAGCCGAGCCGCTCGAGCAGCCGGTCGAGGGCGATGTCGAGCTTCTCGGGGGTCTCGTAGCTGCCGTCGGCGATCGCGGCCCGGATGGCAGCCACCTTGTCCATCCGGATATCCGCGGCACCCTCGGCCGCCCGCACCGCGTCGGTCGAGAGCGTGACGGCGTCACGCACCTCGGCCACGCCCTGCTGGCCCGGGGCCGCCTTCACAGCCTCGATTCCCTTGAGCCCGGTCAGGCCCTGCGACCCTTGAGTCGAAAACACGCCGAAGATGTTCATGCTCGTTCTCCTTCCCCTGTCGTGAATCCGTTCACCCCCGAACAACCCGCTGTACGCGGCTGACCGTCCGGTGGTTCATCGGGATCTCGTTCCGTTTGAAACTCCTCTGATGACGATCTGGCGAACCGCTCCGCAAAGATCGCACCTTCGTTCTCAATGCCATTGTTGCCGCGCTTCCGGGTGCCGGCGAAGCCCGATCTGCCAGGATCTTCGGCGGTCTCGTCAGTCGGCAGCTTTGATTCATCGACCAGCCGGTTGGCATTCTTGAATCTTTCGTGACCGAGCCGATTGTTCACATCCGGCAGGCTCCGGGATCGCCCGGTTTGCCCAGCTTCCGGGGCCGGCGGCTGGCCGGGAGCCTCGGCCCGCTACATCGCAAATTCCCGCTTCCGGCGGCCGAGCTGGTTTTGGAGCCGGTCCACGATCGCCGAGTGCATCTGGCTGACGCGGCTCTCGGAGAGGTCGAGGGTGGCCCCGATCTCCTTCATCGTCAGCTCCTCGTAGTAGTAGAGGATGATGATCAGCCGCTCGTTGCGGTTGAGCCCCTTGGTGATCAGCCGCATCAGGTCGTGCTTCTGGATCCGCCGGGTCGGGTCCTCCCCCTTCTTGTCCTCGAGGATGTCGATCTCGTGGACCTCCTTGGAGCTGTCGGTCTCGCACCACTTCTTGTTGAGGCTCACGAGGCTGACCGCGTTGGCCTCGACCAGGAGCTTCTCGAACTCCTCCGCCGAGAGGCCCATGTGCTCGGCCACCTCGGCGTCGGCCGGGGCTCGGCCGAGCCGGGCCTCGAGCGGCTTGAGGGGCTCGGTGAGCTTGCTGGGCTTGCTGCGGGCCCACCGCGGCACCCCG
>CAYRNG010000116.1:0-1636 GCA_964425395.1 uncultured Candidatus Kuenenia sp.
GATCTCTTGAAGCGTGGCCAGTCGTGCCTCGGCGGCAGCCTGAATCGCCGCCGGGCTCGTCACGAACTGGGGAATGCCAAGGACGCGATGCGGATCGCCGAGATCGACCGCATCGATCCCGAGCCATTCTCGACACGGGTCGAAGGGCATGGCAGGGCGGGCGGGGAGGGAGGAAGGTGCGGGCCACGACGCAGTGAAGCCCGATCATCTTCATGCTACGGCACTAGGCCGTTCGCCGCCAGACGGTCATTTCGGCGATCGTGTGCTGGTGTTTGCGGGCAGTTTCCCGGATCACAAACGGGATGTCCTGGCGGTGCACGAAGGTGAAGGCCGGCTCCAGGTGCCGGCTCAGGCCGGCAAAGGTGGCCAGCGGCTCGCCATGCTCCCGCCGGCCCCCCAGCCACTTCTCCCGGGGCGTGTATTCCTCGAGCCAGGTGTAGGGGGAGGTGATCACGAGCAGCCCGCCGGGGAGAACCCGCTGGCCGATTCCGGCCAGGAACACCGCCGGCTCGTAGAGCCGGTCGATCAGATTGCCGGCGAACACGAGGTCATAGTCGGTGTAGATCGCCTTCAGGTTGCAGGCATCCCCCTGCATGAAGAGCACCCGCGGCCCGGCGGCGGCGAGGCCGAGGCGGTCGAGCGAGATTGCCCGGTTGGCCGTCAGCTCGCCCTCGGTGGGAATCTCGTAGAGCACCTCGCCCCCCTCCTGGAGCCGGACGCCCGACTGGATGAACCGGGCCGAGAAGTCTAGCGCATCGACGTGCTCGAAGTGGCGGGCGAACTCGAAGGCCGAGCGGCCCACCGAGCAGCCCAGGTCGAGGCACCGCCGGCGGCGGTCGGCCGGCACCCAGCCAATCGTCGCCTCGACGCAGGCCCGCGGAAAGTTGGGCACGCCGAAGGGCGCCACCGGATCGGCCGGCCCCGGCTGGCCGCTGCCGGCGGCGGCGTCGCCGTAGTGAAACTCCAGGTATTGCGTGACCAGGCCGTCGGTCTCGTAGAGCTTCGAGCCGGCCGTGGCCGTCTCGGCCCCCGGCGGCTCGATGATCGGGCGGAAGCCGGCGTGCTGGAAGAAGTGCCGCCGGAAGGCGTAGCGGCCGCTGGCGAGAGCCTCGTTGCCGGTCGAGATCCAGGAGCCCCCCATGAACAGGTTGTGGCGGCCGTCGAAGGTGGGCACGGAGAAGTCGTCGTACAGGGGATGCACCTCAAAGCCCGAGAAGGGCATGATCGGCGTCCGGGTCCACTGCCAGACGTTGCCGACGACGTCGCAGAACTCCCCCTGGGGAAACATCGTCACCGGGCAGGAGGAGGCGAACTTCTCGAGATTGATGTTGCCCGGGGCCTCCCGCCAGGTGGGCTGCTCGAACTCGAGCCGGCCGGCCGTGGCGGCCACGGCATCGGCATGGAGGGCATGCCAGTGGGCCTCGGCGGGCAGGAGCACGTTTTCCCCGGTCTCGCGGGCCAGCCAGGCACAGTAGGCCTGGGCCTCGAGGCAGTTGACCTCGACCGGCCAGTCGAGCGGGAGCGGAATCTCCTCGAGCAGATTTCGCTGCCGGTAATCGCCCCCACTTTCGATCCAGAACCGGGGATGGCGGGCCTTCGTGTAATGGAGCCAGCCGCGTCCCTCCTCCGTCCAGAG
>CAYRNG010000117.1:0-4752 GCA_964425395.1 uncultured Candidatus Kuenenia sp.
GAGTTCAGGCAGACGCTCTTGCCCGTGCCGGTCCGGCCGGCGATGAGCAAGTGCGGCATGCTCGCCATGTCGACCACCATCGGGTTGCCGGCCACGTCCTTGCCCAGGAAGATCGGGATCTTCATCGAGCGGCTCTTGGACTGCGTCTCCTCGATCACCTCGCGGAGCCGGACCATCTGCCGGGTGGTGTTGGGCACCTCGATGCCGACCGAGTTCTTGCCGGGGATCGGGGCCACGATCCGGACGCTGGGCACGCGGAGAGCGATCGCCAGGTCGTCGGCCAGGTTCGTGATCTTGGCGAGGCGGAGGCCGGCCTCGAGCTCGATCTCATACTGCGAGATCACCGGCCCGGTCTCGATCTCGACCACCTTCACCTTGAAGCCGAACTCGGCGAAGGTCTTTTCGAGCACCTTGGCTCGGTCGCGGACCTCCTGCTCCTGCTGGTCGAGCTCGAGGTATTCGGTGGACAGGAGCAGGTCGAGGGAGGGCAGCTCGTAGTCGCCGGCCGGCTCGGGGGAGAGCTCGAGGGCCGGGGCGGCGGCCCGCCGGGCGGCCCGTGAGCGGATCGGCACCGGCTGGGCCGGGTGGGGGTCGGCATGCGACGGCTGGGCCTCGTCGGCGTCGTCGCCATCTATTGTCTCGCCAAGCTCTTCATCGCCCTCGTCGTCGGCCTCGACCGTCAGGCCCGGGTCGCGACGCCGGACCCTGATCGTGGGCTCGTGATCGTCGGCATCGTCATCGGCTGCATCGGGGGCCGGGTCGTCGGCCAAGATCCCGCCACCGGCCAGCCGCCGCCTGAGGCCGGGGAACATCCGGGCCAGATCGACCGCCTCGTCATCCACCGCCGGGCCAGCCGGATCCGTTCGGTGGACCCGGAGGCGGCCTGCTCGAGCGGCCAGGCCCGACCAGATGCCGACCAGGCCGGCCTGCACGAGGCCGGCCGACCGGGTGACGAGGGTGTCGCAGGCCAGGAAGAGTCCGCCGGCGAAAACCGCCGACAGCAGGATCGCGGCGCCGGCCCGGGCCAGGTAGGCGTCGGCAAAGTGCCGACCGAGGTTGCCGATCCGGCCCCCCGGCCCCCAGAGCGGCCGCGGAATCCAGTCGGCCAGAAACACGGCCAGGAGGGTGGCGGCGGCGGCCACCGCGATCAGTCCGCCCAGCGTCCTGAGCGGCAGATCGGCTAGCGGCCGGCGGCGGAGCAGCGCTCCGTCGAGCACCGCCAGAAGTGCCACAGCCAGCCAGGCGGCCAGCCCGACCGCTTCGAACAGGCCGGCGGCAACGAGCGAGCCGACGAGCCCGCAGGCATTGGCCGGCGTCGCGTTCGGAGGAAAGCCTCGGGCCAGCGGCGGGTCGGCCGGATCGAAGGTCGCCAGGGCCACGACCAGGAAGCCGCAGGCCGCCAGGATCACGAGCGCCGCAAAGTCGCGAACCCGGTTGCGAGCCTCCGGTTCGGGCCGGGCCGGCTGGCCGGCGAGAGTTCGGGGGGCGGCAAACGGGGAGGCAGTGAGGCCACGTTCGGCGATCGACATGGAGTGGTTCCGGCGGCAGGCAGAGGGGCGTGCAAAGGGCTCTGGGCAACTCTACAGGCCGCCCCGGTCCCGGGCGGCCGGTGGGGCGGCACCCGGGAGGCCGATTCCGGCCGGTCGCAGCGGTCACGCCGGTCGCGCGGACTCAGGCGCGCCCATATTGCCAGGCTGTTGAGTCTGAAAGCCCGCCGCACGACCAAACTATCCCGTGGTGGTAAAATCATGTGCGACTCTTCAGCCGCCCCCCGAGCCCCCGAGGACGGACGTATGCCGAGTGTTTGCAGGCTCTCCGCTGCCGTGGCGGTCGCCCACCTCCTTCTCGGGCCGCTGCACGTCTTGGGCCACGACGAGGCCGGCCCGCTGCTTCTGACCCGGTTCTGCGGCGGCTGCCACTTCGAGGGGGGGGGGGGGGGGGGCGTGGACCTCGACCGCATGCTCTCCGGCCTGCCGGCAGACACGGCGGTGGCCGACGAGGCGGCCCGGAACCGATGGGTGGCCGTCTGGGAAAACCTCCGGGCCGAGACGATGCCCCCCGCCGACGAGGAGCGGCCGGCGGCGGCCGAGCGGCGGGAAATGCTCGAGTTCGTGCAGCGGCGGGTGCTGGGGGTCGATCCCGGGCGGCCCGATCCGGGGCACGTCGTCCTCCGGCGGCTCAACCGGGGCGAATATGCCAACACCGTTCGCGACCTGACCGGCATCCCCGACGACGTCCGTGCCGAGCTCCCGGCCGATGACACGGGCTATGGCTTCGACACGATCGGCGCGGTGCTCTCGCTGTCGCCGCTGTTGATGGAGAAGTATCTGGCGATCGCGGCCAAGGTGGGTGACCAGGTCGCGGAGGCGGCGGTGGCCTCCCAGGCGAAGGACGGCAAGCGGGAGTATCCGGGAAACATCCGGCGGCTGTTTCCCTTCGGCCCGCCGCCCGACGACCCAGCCGAGCGGCCCGCCCACCTGCGGCGGACGATCCACCGGCTGGTGGAGCGTGGCTTTCGGCGGCCGCCCGACGAGGAGACGGTCGATCGGCTCGCCAGCGTCGCGGAGCGGGTCGTCGCCAGCCCGGGCGGCTCGTTCGAGCGGGGTGTCGCCGCCGCCCTGACCGCGGTCCTGGCGGCACCGAGGTTCCTGTTTCGATTCGAAGCGGCTGATCCGACGAAGGCCGCCGGTGAGGCCGAGCTGATCGACGAGTTCTCCCTTGCCAGCCGGCTCTCCTATTTCCTCTGGGGCACGATGCCCGACGACGAGTTGTTTACGCTCGCCCGCTCGGGTTCCCTCCGCGCGCAGCTTTCCGGCCAGGTGGCCCGGATGGTCAAGGACCGCCGCAGCGACGCCTTCGTCCGCAACTTCGTGGGCCAGTGGCTGCAGACCCGGGACGTCGAGGCGCTCCCCTTCGACGTCCGGCGGGTGCTGGGCGTGAAGGACCGCCACGAGGGGGAGCGGATCTTCAGCACGGAGGTGCGGCGGGCGATGCGGCAGGAGACCGAACTGCTCTTCGCCCACGTGCTCCGAGAGGGGCTGCCCGCCACCGACCTGCTCGTCGGCCGGGAAACCTTTCTCAACGAGCCCCTGGCCCGCTTTTACGGCATTCCCGACGTCCGCGGCAAGCAGATGCAGCTGGTCTCGCTGCCTGCCGATTCCCCGCGGGGGGGCCTGCTCACGCAGGGCAGCTTCCTGGTGGTGACGAGCAACCCGACCCGGACCTCGCCGGTGAAGCGGGGCCTGTTCGTGCTCGACAACCTGCTGGGCACCCCCGCGCCTCCCGCCCCTCCCGAGGTGCCGCCGCTGGAGGACACCGCCGCCTCGCTCGGCAAGGAGGCCTCGATGCGGGAACTGATGGAGCGTCACCGCGGCGATGCGCTCTGCGCCTCCTGCCATGCCCGGATGGATCCGCTCGGGCTAACGCTCGAGCGGTTTAACGCCGTCGGGCAATGGCGGGGCGACGAGGAGACAGCCGGGCTCGAGACTGCCGGGCGGCTGATCACGGGCGAGCCCTTCGCCGATGTTCGGGAGCTCTCAGCAGTGATCGCGGGCCCCCGGAGACGCGATTTTTACCGCTGTTTGGCGGAAAAGATGCTGATCTACGCCCTGGGGAGAGGGGTTGAATATTTCGACGGTCCCGCGGTCGATACTATAGTGCAGCAGACGGAAGCGGACGACCGTCTGCGCACGCTCGTGGAGGGCGTGGTGGCGAGCGTTCCCTTTCAGATGCGCCGCGGCCCCGATCAGCCCGCCCCCGCCGCCAAAGCCCTCCCTCCCGCCGCAGTCCCTCCCGTCGAAAAGGAGATCCCATGAGCGGAAAGCCTGCTCCCCGAGGCGTGCCGGCGATCCCCCGGCGGGCCGTGCTCCGCGGACTCGGCTCGGCCATCGCCCTGCCGTGGCTGGAATCGCTGCGGCTGCCGGGGGCGGTGCGGGCGGCCTCCCCCGCCGCCACCATCCCCACACGGATGGCGTTTCTCTACATCCCCAACGGCGTGCACGTGCCCCGCTGGCAGCCGGAGGGGGAGGGTCGCGATTACCGGCTTGGCCCTACGCTCGAGCCCTTGGCCGGATTCAAGGACGATCTCCAGATCGTCACGGGGCTCGCCCACCGCAATGGCACCGCCGGCCCGGACGGGGCGGGGGACCATGCCCGGGCGGCCGCCACGTTTCTGACCGGGGCCCGGCCCAAGAAGACCGCCGGAGCCGACATCCAGCTGGGGATCTCGGTCGACCAGGTCGCAGCCAACGCGGTCGGCAGGCAGACCCGCTTTTCGTCGCTCGAACTCTCCTGCGACGGCGTCCGGCGAAGCGGAGGTTGCGATTCCGGCTACTCGTGTGCCTACCAGTTCAACATCGCCTGGAAGAGCGAGCGGCAGCCGATCTCGCCGGAGTCGAATCCCCGGCTCGTCTTCGAGCGGCTGTTCGGCGCGGGCAAGGGGGCCGAGCGGGCCGCCAATCTGGCCGCTCGTCGGGAGACCCAGAAGTCGATTCTCGACTTCGTGCTGGCCGACGCGGCGACCCTCGAGGGCCACCTGGCCGCTGCCGACCGCCACAAGCTCGACGAATACCTCACCGGCCTCAGGGAGATCGAGCGGCAGGTCGCCCGGTTCGACGGGACCGTGCCCGACGTGCCCGACCTCGACCTGCCCGACCGTCCGCCGCCGGCCTACGGCGAGCACATCCGCCTCCTGGCCGACATGCTCGTGCTGGCCTTCCAGACCGACTCGACGCGGATCGCGACCTTCATGTT
>CAYRNG010000118.1:0-16486 GCA_964425395.1 uncultured Candidatus Kuenenia sp.
TCCTGGTGGTGGCCGCCGCCTACGGCTTCGCCACTCTGGCCCTCCTGATCCCCTCGATCGCCGCCTTCGACCTGCTCACCGGTCGGACCGCAGACTAGGGTCCACGGAGCGGCGGGATGACCCTGCGGGCAGGCAAAGCCTGTTTATCCCGCCGGCCAGTTGACGACGCGTTTCCGGTGCCGCCGTTCCCGGTTGGCAACGCCCCGCTGCCCGTCGGGTTGAAAACCCGCGGCTACGTCTCGCCAAACCGGCCGCCACGTAGCGGCGGGGTTATTATCCCGCCGGCCAGTTGAGGCTGCCCCTTCCGACATCGCGTCACCGCGGCAGCGGCTTGGGCTCGGCGGCGAGCACTTGCACGGCGGCCGGATCGAGGGCGGCCAGCCGGGCGGTGGCCTCGGGCGGGGCGTTGCCGGCGGCCACCGCGCGGCGGTAGCTGTCGATCGCGTCGCCAGCGCGGCCGAGGGCCTCCTGAGCCAGCCCCTCGAGAACGAGCACGTCGGCCGGAGGCTCGCCCGGCGCGTAGGTCTCACCGAGGATCGCCAAGGTCGCCAGGGCCCGCTGCGGCCGGTCGAGCAGCCGGTAGGCCTCGGCGGCGTCGAGGAGCACGCCCCGGTCGTCGGGGGCGATCGCCAGGGCCCGGTGGAAGTCGGCCAGGGCGGGCTCGGCCTGGCCGCGGGCGAGGGCCACGCGGCCGCGGAGATGCCAGGCGGCCGCCGAGCGGGGTGCCAGCCGGACGGCCTCGCCAGCCCGCCGGTCGGCCTCGTCGAACAGGCCGAGCTCGAGATACATCCCTCCCGCCTCGGCGTTGAGCGTCGGATCGTTGGGGGCGATGGCCAGGGCCTTCGCAAGCTGGGTGACCGCCTCGGTCTTGAGCCCCCGCCGCCAGAGCACGTCGGCATAGTGGCGGCGGGCATCGACGTCCTGCGGACACCGCCTGACCGCCTGCTCGAGGAGCCCCTCGGCCCGCACCAGGTCGCTGCGGTCGGCCGCCGCCAGCCCCTCGTTGGAGAGCCGGCGGGCATCGGCCAATTCGGGCGTGACCGGCCCCCGGCGCGGCACGAGGCTGCACCCCGGGCCGCACGACGCGACGAGGATCGCGCCGCCGATCAGGAGAACGGCTCTGGACGGCTGGCCGGGCATCGCGGTTGAAAGACGGCTCGCGGGGCGGGAACGGTAGCGGCCGGCGGGGCCCGGCGACAGGGCGTCTGCCAGGAAGCGGCCGATTCCCGGCTCGTTTCCCGGACGGTCTCTCCGGCAGCTCCCCAGCGGCTTGCCACGATCCTTTCCCAGCTTGCCCCTCCCGCGGAAAGCGGCTGGTCTCCGGCCGGCGGGCTTGTGCCTCCGCGCGGCGGCCTCCTACAAGCCCCGCTGCCAAGCCGCCGCCCCGCCCGTTCGCCCCACCCCGGTTTCATGCTCCTCCCGCCTCGCTTCACCGTGCCGATCCTGGCCGCCGGGCCGCTCGTGGGCATGGCCGCCGGCCTGCTCGTCGGCTGCAATGTTCGCGACGAGGAGGCGGGCAGCGGCGCAGCGGCGGCCTGGCAGCCGACGACGGTGGAGAAGCTCGCTGGAACACCCCCCCGAGCCTCCACCGACCCCGCCACCAGCCCGCGGGCGATCGAGCAGGTCGAGGGCTACGCCGCCGGCGCCCGCCGGGCCAGTGACAGCGGCCTGCCAATGCTTCTCTTCTTCCGGGCCGGCTGGTGCCGCTGGAGCGGCAGCCTCGTGGCGGAGACCCTTGCCGATCCCCGGCTGGCCGGGCTGGCAGGCTCGTTCGTGGCGGTCACGGTGGATGCCGATCGCGATGCGACCACCTGCCGCTCGTTCGGCGTGCGAACCTTCCCCACCGTGATCGTGCTCGACCGCGAACGGCGGGAATGGTTTCGGGCCACCGGGTCGGCGGTTCGCGACGGCCTCGCCGCGGCGATCAGCGCCGCCGCCGACTCGGCCCGCCGGGTCGCCACGCAGCCCGCCGCTCCCTCGGCCCGCTGAGCTGCCCCGTGCGGTAGGATCTTTGCAGTCATGCCCGCTTCCGCACCTCCCCCGCCCGGCCGCGAGGCCTTCCACTCCTACCCCTGGTGGAGCCCCCGCTTCTGGCACGGGATGCCGCTGGGCGTGTGGCTGGGGATGGTGGCAAACGAGCAGTGGCGAATCTGGCCCTCGAAATTGGGCCTGGCCGCCACGATCTCGGCCGCGGCCGCCTTCAACTCCCTGGCCGAGCGCCTCAGCGAGGCTCGGTTTCGCCGCCGCCTCCGCCAGCCTCCCGAGACGCCGCCGCCGCTGTTCATCGTGGGCCACTGGCGGAGCGGCACGACCCTGCTCCACGAGCTGTTGATGCTCGATTCGCGGTTCTGCTGCCCCTCCACCTACCAGTGCTTCGCCCCGGGCCACTTCCTGCTCACCGAGGGTTTCATGACCCGGGCCCTGGCCTGGATGGTGCCCGCCAAGCGGCCGATGGACAACGTGGCGGCCGGCTGGTCACGGCCCCAGGAAGACGAGTTCGCACTGGCCAACATGGGCGTCCCCTCCCCCTACCGCCGAATGGCCTTCCCGGCCACGAGCTCCGCCGAGCCGGTGGCCCTCGACGTGGCCCGGCTGCCCGCCAGAGACCTGGCCCGCTGGCAGGCGGCGGTGAAGAAATTTCTCCGCCGGCTGGCTGTCAGGGATTCGCGGCGGCCGGTGCTCAAGAGCCCGCCGCACACCGCCCGGCTCGGCATCTTGGCCGAGATGTTTCCGGGGGCCCGGTTCCTGCACGTGGTCCGCGACCCGTTCGTGGTCTTTCCCTCGACGGTGCGGCTGTGGCGGTCGCTCGACGAGGTGCAGGGGCTGCAGGTGGACCGGGGCGAGCGGCTGGAACACTACGTCTTCGCCTGCTTCGACGAGATGTATAAAGCCTTCGAGCGGGACCGGGCCCGCCTGCCGGCCGGCAGCCTCCACGAGGTCCGCTACGAGGATCTGGTGGCCGACCCCGTCGGGCAGCTGGCGAGCGCCTACGAGCAGCTCGGCCTCGAGGAATTCGCCGCTGTCCGGCCGGCCTTCGAGGCCCACGCCCGGTCCCGGCAGATGCGGCAGTATCGCACCAACCCCTACGAGCTCGAGCCGCGGCTGGTCGCCGAGATCAGTCACCGCTGGCAGCCCTTCATCGACCGCTACGGCTACGCCCAGGAGACGGTTGCCTGAGGCGGAGGAAAGGGGACAGTCCCCGGGGCGGAGGAAAGGGGACAGTCCCCGGGGCGGAGGAAAGGGGACAGTCCCCTGCGGGGACAGTCCCCGGCTACCGGGCTTTGCGTTGCTGCTGGAGCAGCCGGACGCGGGGATCGGCCTGCATGTCCTTGGCCTCGTCGGCAAACTCCTGGGGCGTCATCCGGATTCGTTGCTCGAACCGCCGGCGGGCCAGGAGCCACTGCACCACCGCCAGGCCCGCCGCAGCCGCCGCCATGCCCCCCAGGGCCCGCCAGGCGACGAGCCCCGCCGCGGCCATGTCACCCGGATCGAGCGGCGCGGCCAGCACCGCCCCGAGCGGCCGGGCCGCCACCAGCGCAGCAGCCAGGAGCACGGCGATGGCCGCGGCCTGCCCGGCAAGCCCGAGGAGCGTGTCGCGGGAGAAGATCCGGCCGAGCCCAGTGAGCGGATTGATCCGCCTGAGATCGATCCCGGCCCGGCCCGGCTGAAACGAGACGCCGTCGCAGACGAGGCGAACCACCAGCCCGGCGGTGGCCGAGGCGGCCACCAACGCTGCTGAAGGCAGCACCACCGCGAGCGAGACTGCCGGCCACACCGGGCCGGCCTCCGGGCCTCCGGCCACGGCGGCCGCCGTGGCGGCGAAGGCCTCGGCCGCGGCCGGCACGGTGGCCCGCAGCCAGGCCGGCAGAAGCAGGATCGCCGTGGCGGCCGAGGCAGCCCAGGCCGGCAGACTCGCCTGGGGCACAAGCCCGGCGCGGCGGGCCTCTTCCCGGCGGCGGGGCGAGGCGGGCAGCGTGCGGTCGGAGGTGTCGGCCATCGGTGCGGTCAGAGGGTGGAGGCGGCTTACGGCCGCAACTCGGAAAGCGACTGGTCGAGCTGCCGGTGCACGGCCGTCGCGAAGCCGCCGGTCCAGCTGGCCGCGGCCTGCCAGACGGCCGCCAGGAGCACCAGTGACGCGGCCGCCTGAATCAGCCCCGCGCCGGCCGCGAAGTTCACGCTCCGCAGGCAGAGGGCGGCCGTGACGTGGAAGGCGAGCACGGCCAGAAGCGCCGGCGCCGCAAGGGCGAAGGCCAGTTCGAGGGCCGCCGCCGGCAACGGCCGGATGAGTTCCAGAAGCCCGCCCGGGCCGGCCGCGGCCAGGCAGCCGACCGGGAAGCGGGCCACGCTCTCGAGCAGGCCGCCGATCACGGCCAGGTGGCCGCCGGCCGCCAGGAAGCCGGCCACGGCCAGCCAGCCGGCAAGCGCCGCGGCTCCCCCCTGCCCCGCGCCAGAGTCGGGCGTGAAGTCATCGGCCCACGACAACCCCGCCACGCTACCGAGCAGTCCGCCGGCCCAGGCAGCCGCCGCGAACACGACCGCCACCGCCAGGCCGAGGCCCAAGCCGATCGCCGCCTCGCCGGCAATGAGAGGCAGCGTTGTCGGCCGGCCGACCGGCGGGGCGACCGCCGCCAGCGGCAGGGCCGCGGCTGCCAGGGCGATGGCGAGGGCCGCCTGCACCCTGAGATCGATCCGCGGAAACATCGCCAGCCCGCCGCCGGCCACCACCGCGGCCATCCGCACGAGCAGGCCGAGGGCGAGCGTGGGATCGGCCGCCACGAGCGCCGGCAGGGATGAGGCAGCCATCGCAAACTTTCTCGAGACGTTTCGCTCGCGGCTGGCCGCCAGGGCCAGGCACGCTCAGGATCCGGTGGCTGCCGCCCGAAACAGTTCCGCCAGCCGCTCGACCATCCAGGGGAGCGCGAGCAGGAGCACGAGGCCCATCGCCAAGAGCCGCGGCACGAGCCCCACCACCGGCTCGTGGATGCCGGGGGCCGCCTGCACGAGCCCGGCCACCACGGCCACGGCGAAGCCGACGGCCAGCACCGGCACGAGCGCCAGGCCGCCGGTCAGGATCGCCTCCCGGACCAGTTCGAGGAGCTGCGGTTCGGTCACGGGCGAGTCCCTAGGAGGTGACGAAGCCGTCGAGCAGCGCCTGCACGACGAGCGTCCAGCCGTCGGCGGCCACGAACACCAGCAGCTTGAGCGGCAGCGAGACGAGCGAGGGAGGCAGCATCACGAGGCCCGTCGAGACCACCAGCGTGGCCACCAGGATGTCGAGCACCAGAAACGGCACCAGGAGCCTGAGGCCGATCGTGAAGGCGGCCTCGAGTTCGCTGACGAGGAAGGCCGGCAAGAGCGCCTCGAGCGGCACCTCGTCGTAGGTGGCCGCCGGGCGGGGGCCGTCGGGATGGCGGGCCAGGAAGAGGAGCACGGTCTCGCGGTTGCCGGCCGCCTCGATCTGGGCGGCCATCCAGCGGCGCACGGGAAGCGAGCCCCGCTCGCAGGCCTCCTCCAAGGGCAGGCTGCCCTCCTGGTAGGGCACCACGCCCTCGTTCCAGGCCCGGGTCCAGACCGGCCACATCACCATGGCCGAGAGGAAGATCGCCAGCGAGGCCACGATCTGATTGGAGGGCACGCCGGCGGCGCCGAGCCCCTGCCGCACGAGCGCCAGCACGACCGACATCCGCACGAAGCAGGTGGTCATCAGGAGCACGGCCGGGGCGAGGGTCACGATTCCGAAGAGCACGGCCGACGGGAGCAGGGCGGCGAGGGTACGGCCCTCGAGCAGGCTGGCTGGATTCCAGGCCGCCGGGGCGGGGGCGGCGGGCAGCGGATCCGGGGCGACCGCTACGACGGCCGGCGGGGCAGGCTCGGCGGGTTCAGCCGGAAGGCCAGCGGGCTCGGCAGGCAGATCCCCAGCCACCTCGGCCGGCGTGTTGGCCGCGGCCTCGTCAGCTCGGCTGCCCATGCCGCAAGCCAGGATGCCGGCCGCGAGGATTGCTGTCAGCCAATTGCTCGTCAGGCTCGTCATGCTCGTCAGGCTCGTCATGCCGCCTCCTCGCCGGAGGCCCGCCGCTTGGAAGCAGCCGCGGCGGGACCCGCCGCCGGGCGGGACGCAGTGGCCGGCCGCGGTGGCCGCTCGCCGAGGCAGGCCGCCACGATCCGATCGGTGACCTGCGGATCGTCGAGCGTGGCGAGCGTCTGACAGCCGGTCGCGGAGACGCCGAGCAGCAGCGTCCGCGGCCCGAACCGCACGACCCGCACCGCCTGAGGGCCGCCGAGCGAGGCCTCGCCGAGCACTTCGAACACGTCGGCCGGCAGCGTGCGGCCGCGGCGGCGGGTCTGCTGGAAGCGGTAGACACCCAGCAGGCAGAAGGCGGCGGCGATCGCGGCGAGCACCGTCCAGTCGCCGAGCGGACCGGTAGCACGCGGCCGGGCAGCGGCCGATCCGGCGGCCGGCGGAGCGGCTTCCAGCGGCAGTGGCCCGCCGAGCGGGCGGCCGGTCTCGAGGGCGGCCGGGACGACGGCCGGATCGATCACGACGTCTTCCGGCAACGGCGGCAGCGGCACGAGCTCGTCGCCGCGGGTGAGGCCGCCGATCACGACCGCGAAGATCATCACCAGGGAGAACGGGGCATTCATGCGGCGGCCTGGAGGTGGTCGTCGGGATGGTCTTCGTCGCTGCCGACGCTCGACCAGTCGATCCGGTCGGTTGAGTGACGGCGGGCCCGCCGGGGCTGGGGCTCAATCCGGCGCGGCCGGAGCACGAGCAGGCCCATGAGGCCGGCAGCCACGGCGATCACCGCCAGCCAGATCTCGCGGGGCACCTGGCTCGTCCGGCCGGCGAGCAACGCCTTCCAGGCGGCCTCGAGCGAGACGGCCACGTCGCTCGTCGCCCGCTCGCCCGCTGGGGCTCCAGGGCTCGAGCCCACCGGCCGCGGGTTCGGCCGGCCGCCGACGCGAGCCGTCGGAAACCGTGTCAGCACCAGCCGGGTGGCGTCGGGCCGGGCCGTGGGGCCAGCCAAGCTCACGACATGCTCGCGGAGCCCCGCCTCGAGGGCGGACGCGGCGTCGGCGTCGAGCCCTGCAAAGAAGTCGTCTGGGACCGCCAGCGAGACGAGGATCGAGGCTGGCAGGTCGGTGGCCTCCGGCTCCGGGGGAGCGGCCGGCAGCGGCACGGCCACGGCCGCCGGGGCGTTGGCGTCGGCCACCCGCTGACCACCGGTGAGCGGCTCGGCCGGGGGCAGCCGCGGGGGCGCCGGCGCCGGGAAGCTCACCGTCACCTCCACGATCGCCCCCTTCACGTAGGCCAGGGCCTGCCGCAGCTTGGTGGCCAGGTGGCGCTCGTGGGCGATCCGCCGGGCCAGGTTCGGATCGACGGTGGCCAGTTCGGCGGCGGGGTCGGCGGCGGTGACGGGCCCGGCGAAGACGCGGCCGCTTCGCAGGTCGGTCACGGCCACCTGCTCGGCCTCGAGCCCGGCGATCGAGGCGGCCACCAGCACCCTGATCGCCTCCACCCGGGCGGGCTCCAACTCGACGCCCGCCTGGGTGCGGATGTTGACGCTCGCCGTCCGCTGCGGCGGGCCGCCCAGACCGCCGGCCGAGCGGGCCTCGACGTCGGAGAGCACGGCCGCCCGCTCGATGCCGGGCATCGAGCAGATCACGTGGGCCAGTTCTTCTTGGACGGCCACCCGGAGCATCTCCTCCTGGACGGCGCGGCTCTGCCAGGGGCTGTTGCGTTCGAGGGCCCGCCGCAGGCTGCTGCCAAACTCACGGGGCAAGGCCTCGGCATCGACCAGGGCCCGCATGTAGGCGCTCTGCCGGGGCCGCGGCACCCAGACCCGGCCATCCTCGGTGCGATGATCGATGAGCTGGGCCCGGTCGAAGGCGGCCTCCACGATCGCCATCTCCGACGAGGGCAGGACGGTGCCCGGCAGGAGTTCCACCTCCTCGCTGATCGGCCGGTCCCGGAGGAGCCAGGCGGCCCAGCCCAGCGAGGCGGCCACCAGGCCGATGCCGACGATCTGCGCGGGGGTCACCCGGGGAGCCGACCGGCGGGAATCGTCGCCGCGGGAATGGTGCATGGTGAGGCTTCCGGAAAGACACTTCAGGCGGCGCGGCGGTCGCGGCGGCGGCGGGGCAGGCGGAGCGTGACGGCCGCGCCCCCTTCCGGACAGGCGGCCAGGTGGACATCGCCGCCGCACCGGCCGGCGAACTGGCGGGCGGCCGCGACCGCCGCGGCCGGCAGACCGGCCGGCCCGGGGCCGGAATCGGCCACCTCGAGCTCGAGGCCGGCGGAGGTCGCGACGGCCGTGACCAGCACCTCGCAGATTCTCGGGCCGCCGCCGGCCGGGCCTCGGGCGGCGGCATCGCAGGCGGCCGCGAGGAGCGGGGCCAGGCCCGCCCGGATCGTGGCCGGCTCGGCCGGGAGCGGGAGGTCGGCGGCCACGTCGAGCTCGATCCGCACGGCCGGCAGGCCGCGACGGTGGCGGTCGGCCGCGAGGTCGGCGACGAGCGTGCTGAGCAGTGGGGCGAGCCCCGCATCGGCGGTGGTCGGCAGGGGCAGGAGGTGCCGCGGCGGGTTACCCGCTGAAGGATCGGGCGAGGGGGTCATGGGAATCCTTTCCCGGGACGGAGCG
The DNA here is from genome assembly GCA_964425395.1 of uncultured Candidatus Kuenenia sp. Classification (GTDB taxonomy): domain Bacteria; phylum Planctomycetota; class Planctomycetia; order Pirellulales; family UBA1268; genus QWPN01. Next base: position 8,640 of record CAYRNG010000118.1, read on the forward strand.
TGGAGTATGCAGGTCGTTCGTCAGGCCGCGCCATGCGGCTGGAGGGAGGTCTTGGCCCCGCAGAGCTCGTCCATGAGCCAGCGGTTGACGTCGTTCAAAGTCGCGCGGGAGAGGCCGCCTCCCCGCTGGTAGATCCGCACGGCCAGCGTGCCGCCACAGGCATGGAACAGCCGCAGGGTGTGGTCGAGCTCGGCCGGCGCGGCAGCCACTTCGGCCGCCCGGCAACAGAGCAGCATCGGCAGGCGGCGGATCTCGTCGAGCCGGGCGAGCACCGGCTCCCCGTGCGGAAAGGCCCCGCCCAGCGAGACCAGGCCGGCGAACGAGCCGGGGTGACGGCAGGCGAGCCGAAACGCTTCGGTGCCGCCGCTGCCCTGCCCGACCAGCCAGATTCGCCGCGGATGGATGCTGAGCCGCTCGCTGACCCGATCGATCGCCCGCCAGAGAGAGGTTTCGCCGGCGGCAGGCTCGACGGCCACGAAGTTGCGGAGGCTGAGGCGGGTCATGGCCCGGCCGAGGTCGAAGGCAGGGTCGTCGCCCGGCAGCCAGACCAGGAGCGGATAGTCGTAGCCCGGCTCGTAGCCCTGGGGCAGGAACACACGGGCGTCGCCGGTCCAGTCGGCCGGCGAACGATGGGCGGGCAGACCGACCGGGCCGACGGGCCTGCTCGGACGGGGACGGGTGCGGCTCATCGCGTCTGCTCCTGGGGCTGTGCCTGACCGGGGACGCGGGGTTGTAGCGGAACCCCTCCGGGCCGGACAACGCCAGCGGACCGGCAAACGGCGGCCTCCGGGCAAGCGGGGGAAGGGGCGCAAGGCAGCCCACGGCCGGCCTGCAAAAAACGCCGGCTCGTGCCGCTCGTGGCAGCGAATCGGGCAGGTCAGGCGGAGGCCGTGAGCCGATCCATCGCCGAGACGAGCTCCTTGACGGCCGCCACGCTGTGGTCGAGGCCGGCCCGTTCTGCTGGCAACAGATCGAGCTCGATGATCCGCTCCCCCCCGCCGCTGCCGAGGATCACCGGCACGCCGACGAAGTAGCCCCCCACGCCGTATTCCTTGTCGCAGTAGGCCGCGGCGGGGATCAGCCGCTTCTTGTCGCGGACGATCGCCTCGACCATTTGGGCCGTGGCGGCCGCCGGGGCGTAGTAGGCGCTGCCGGTCTTGAGCAGCCCCACGATCTCGGCCCCCCCCTTCCGCGTCCGATCGACGATCGCCTCGAGCCGCTCCGGGGCGATCAGCTGGGTGACCGGGATCCCGCCCACGCTCGTGCAGCTGGGGATCGGCACCATCGTGTCGCCGTGGCCGCCGAGGAGCATCGCCGTGATGTCCTCCACGCTCACGCCCAGCTCGAGCGCGAGGAAGGCCCGGTAGCGGGCGGTGTCGAGCACGCCGGCCTGGCCCATCACCCGGGCGGCCGGGAAGCCGGTCACCTGGAAGGTCCGCTGGACCATCGCGTCGAGCGGGTTGGAGACCACGATCACGATCGCCTCCGGGCTCGTGTCCCGCACCCGGGCCGCCACGTCCCCCACGATCCGGGCGTTGGTCGAGAGCAGGTCGTCGCGGCTCATCCCGGGCTTGCGGGCGATGCCGGCGGTGACCACCACCACGTCGCTGCCGGCGGTGTCGGCCCAGTCGGTCGTGCCGGTGATCCGCGCGTCGAAGCCCATGATCGGGGCGGCCTGGAAGAGGTCGAGCGCCTTGCCGGCCGGCATCCCCTCGGTGGCCGGGATGTCGAGCAGGACCACGTCGCCGAGCTCGGCGGCTGCGGACCAGTGGGCGGTGGTGGCGCCGACGTTGCCGGCTCCGATGATCGAGATCTTCGCGCGTCGCATGAAGGACTCCGGGGTACTGGGACGGGAGGTGGGAACGAAGGGGGGGGAGGCCGGCGGCCGGAGCACGCCAGGCCGGAAAGGATAGTCAGCGGCGGGGGTCGGCGGCGTCGTCGCTCGGCGGCAGTTCGACCCGCTCGGGCAGTTCCTCGCGGGCCTTGCGGATCGTGCGGCCAAGCGACCAGTTGCCGTACAAGAGGCCGAGGCCCAGGATGGAGGCCAGGGCCAGGCCGGCGGCGACGGCCGCGATCACCCAGATCGGCTGGGTGGCGGTCTCGGCGGGCGGCCGGATCCAGGCGGCCCGCGGCCCCACCAGGAGGGTCGTCTGCCGGCGGCTCGGCTCATCGGCCACGCGGCCGGCCTCGTCGGGGCGGGGATCGTCGAACGGATAGGCATACCGCTTAAGGCCGAACCCGGCCAGCCGGACCCGCTCGTTGATCCGCTCGCCGGTGGGCATCTCCGGCGGCAGGTCGCGGACGCAGCAGACGATCGGGTAGCTGGTCTGCTTGCGGCCGTCCACCTCCAACAGCGGCGTCTCCACGAACACGAACAGCTCCCAGTAGTGGTCGGCACCCACGCTCTCCCGGAGGTGGGGCTCGTCGATGGCCACCCGGGTGGCCCGCATCGCCGTCCCCTCGATCACGAGCGGGTCGCCCCGGTGGGCCGGGAACCACTTGCGGCCGGGATCGATGAGGAGCATCACGTCGGTCGGCTCACCGGCGGCCTCGGCGATCTCGCGGCGGCCGGTGCGGCCGGCGGCCCCGAGCAGGGCGTAGAAGGCGGCGGCATCGCCGGCCACGAGCTTCTTGCCGTCCACGACCGAGTCGAACAGGCCGTAGTCCATGCCCAGCCGCCCGAGAAACGTGTCGGGATACCAGCCCACGGCGGCCGCCCCGAGCACGAGACCGGGGGAGGCGGCGGGCCACTCCTGGCCGCCGGCTGCGGGGGGCTGCGGCCGCGGGGCCGCGGCCGTGGTCAGGGGCAGGCCGAGGGCCACCGCCGGCTCGTCGATCGGCTGCCACCGCGGCCAGGCCGCCGGGGCATTCCGCGTGAGCACATCCACCACCAGGCCCCGTTCGTCCACGATCCGCACGACGTCGTACTGCGGCCGGCCGAACCGCTCGGCCAGGGCGGCCGGCAGGCGGCGGCCCGCCACGAAGGTGGCTCGGCCGCGGACGGCCAGGAGCGAGTCGGCCAGGGCCACCGGCTCGCCGGCAGCGGGCAGGGTCGCGGCGGTCTTCCGCCAGGCCGACCAGAGGCTCTCCGGGGCATCGAGCCGCTGGAGGATCTTGACCACCTCCGCCTCGACCGGCTCGCTCCACTCGGTGGCCGTGGTGAGGGGAGCCCGGCGGGCCAGGTCGATCTCCCGCAGGGCGAGGAAGGCCGGAAAGTCGGTAGCACCCTGGGCGGCCGCTGCCACGCCCGGGGAGAGGCCGCCGAGGAGCAGGAGCGTCAGCCCCGTGGTCGCTGCGAGCCAGGTTGCCGCCGCCCGCACGGCCGTCATCCGAAGCCGGCTGCCTGACCGCCACCCCGCCGCCGCGCTCGTCATGCGTCTGCTCCGCCCGCTACCTCGTCGCCACCAACCCGTTCCTCGGCCGCCACCTGCTCGAGGGCGGCCGCAACCGAGAAGGGCTTCACGTCGGCCAGGGCCGAGTCGAGGCCGGTGGCATCCACCCGCCGAGTGCGGCCCCGGCCGGCGACCAGGAAACCGATCCCAATCGCCGTCACGATCGCGAGCATGGTAGCAACCCCGAGGGCGGTGAGCGAGCGGTCCCAGATCCCCCCGCCACCGGCCTCGGACACGGGGGGCGGGGGCAGGGGCTCCCGGGCCACAACGAGCGGGGCCAGCCGCACGCCGTCGGCCGCCCGGTAGGCCATGTTCTTGAGAAAAAATCCGCTCACCACGGCCGGCTCGACGATTTCCAGGCCCGTGGCCATCCCCTCGGGCAGTTGCATGAAGTGGACGACGACCGGCGAGGCCGGGCCGCCGGCCGGCTCGAGCCAGCCCTGCCAGTAGTGGTCGATCCCGTAGTCGTTGGCCATGGCTGTGAGCCGCTCGAGCCGATGGAGCGTGCCCTTGATCCGCACGGCCCGGCCGCGGAACGACCGCGGCTGGCCGAAGAGCTCCGTGAAGCCGACGTCCTGGGGCGGCGGCAGCGTGCGGCCCTCGTAGCCCGTGAGGGCCAGGCCCATCTCGAGCCAGGCGTCGCGGTCGCTCGAGCCGAAGAAGGAGGCATCGCGAACCCGGGTCAGGGCCGCCAGCGAGGCACCCAGGAGATTCTCGTCGCGGGTCTCCGGCGGCTCGTCGTCGGGAAGGATAACCACCGCGTCTTCGCCCGGCGGCGGACCGGTCACCGCCTCGAGGCGGGTATCGACCTGCCGCTCCCGGGGCGGCGGGGGGGGCTCCCAGAGCGGCCGCAGGAAAAGCTCGGCCGCCACGATCACCACCAGGGCCGGCGGCATGAAGGCCCAGAACAGCTTCCGGTATTCGCCCGCCGAGAGGTAGTTGCGGGGCCGGCGGCGGGCGGCGTGGAGATCGGGAGCGGACGTGGGGAGGGCGGCGTCGGGAAAGGCCGCGGCCATCACGACGCCCCCCGCTCTGCGGCGGAGGGCGAGGCGGCGGCCTGAGCCTGCTGTCGCCGCATCTCCCGCCAGACGTAGGCGGCGAACGAGCCGGCGAGCGTGAACGGCATCGCCAGCATCAAAAGGATGCTGTAGAAGTAGCCCCGGGCGAGGTTCAGCCCCTCGGGGTCCGACGTGTTGACGCCATCCTTGCAGTTCGGGCAGCCCACCGCATCCGCCGCCGCCAAGAGGGCGACCGCAATCATGAGCGAAACCGCCGCTCGGCCGAAGCTTCTCATGCTAAAAGTATAGCCCGGGGGATGGCGACGGGGGAGGCTGTCGGGAGGGCTCTACGGGGAGCGATTTGGTTCGTGGATCGCGGGGTGGTTGGCCTACCCACCGTCCCCGGGCTCGCGCCCGGGGTTTCTATGGTGGCCTTGGGCACGCGGCTGGCAGTTGCCCATAGAAACCCCTGGCGCTAGCCAGGGGACGGTGCGTGGCGGCGGAGACGGGATCGCCCTGAAAGACACTACCGTCCACTCGTCAGGCGGGCAACTGGTAGAGCATCAGGTAGATCACCACGCCGGTGACCGACACGTAGAGCCAGACCGGCAGCGTGATCCGGCCCAGCCGGCGGTGGGCCTCCCAGCGGCCCTTCCAGGCCAGGAAGAACATCCGCAGGGCGAGCACCGGCACGGCGGCCGCCAGGACGACGTGGGTGAGGAGGATCACGTAGTAGGCCAGCCGGAGCGACTCGGGGCCGGCGTACTTCCGGCTCCCCTCCAGCCAGTGGTAGACGAGGTAGCAGACCAGGAACACCGCCGAGGTGACGAAGGCCGCCACCATCGCGGCCCGGTGGGCCCGCCACTGGCCGCGAGCGATGAACACCCAGCCGGCCACGAGCAGCACCGCGGCGATCGAGTTGAGGACCGCGTTGGTGGTGGCCAGCGGATGGACCCCCTCGGTCGCCGCCAGGCAGAACAGCTTCATGCGGCCTCTCCGCCGGCGGGCTCAGCGGCAGCCGCGGGCTCGGGCTCCGTTTCGAGCGCCGCCTCCTCGGCGAGCACCTCCCGGATCAGCTTCTTGAGCAACTCGACCCGGGCGGCGTCGGTGAGCGAGTAGCCGCCGCGGATCTTGCCTTCGCGGTCGAAGACGACCCCCTTCTCCGCGTGCACGCCCACCTCGGTGGGCAGGAGGAACTTGCCGCGACCGACCCGCTCGATCACGTCCATGTCGCCGGTCAGAAACTTCCACCGCTCGGGGTCGGCGGAGAACCGCTCGGCATAGCGGCGGAGCGCCTGGGGGGTGTCGTTCTCGGGATCGCAGGTCAGGCTGACGGCCACGAAGTCGGCGGCGTCGATCTCCTTGAGGATGTCGGCGATCGCCTGGTTCTCGCGGAAGCAGGGGCCGGGGCAGTTGGCGAAGAAGACGGCTCCCAGCCAGACCTTGCCGGCAAGCGACTCCGAGGAGAACTCCCGGCCGAGCTGGTCGGTGAGGGTGAACGGGGCGGCGGGGTCGGCGACCGGGGCGAACTCTGGGTCGGGCTCAGGCTCACCCACGACAACGGCCGGTCGCTGGGCACAGCCGGCCAGGAGCAGGGCGACACAGAGGCAGAGGATTCGTGATGTCATGCCAACATTATAGATGCGCCACTCCCCGCGGGGACTGTCCCCGAAGCGGGGACTGTCCCCTTACGGCGGCCAGGCGAACAGCCAGCCTCCAAACTGGCGTCAATGCGCTCCGCCGCCGGGTCCGGCGTCGCCGGCCTTTTCGAGCAGGATCAGGTCGGCCGGGCGGGCCATGTGGAGGGCCCGCTCCTGCGACACCATCCGGTTCCGCAGCCCGATGTCGGGCACGAGCATGATCACCAGGAAGATCGCCATCATCGCGGCGGGGATCGTGAGCACGTACTTCCAGTTGGCCTCCCACCAGACGTGCATGAAGAACAGCACAACGAGCAGAGCCTTGGTGCAGGAGACGGCCATCATGAAGGCCCAGCCCACCTGGGGCTGATCCCGCCAGGGCCAGGCTTCGGAGTAGGTGAAGAACGACATCGTCGTCAGGAAGCAGAGGGCGGCGAACACGGCCAGGTACTTGCCGATGCCCCCGTGGGCATGGTCGTCGTGGCCGGCGGGATCGTGGGCGGGGGCGTGGTCGTGCATAGGGTGGTTTTCCGGCGGGGCGGCCGTCAGAAGAGATAGAGGAGCGGGAACAGGAAGATCCAGACGAGATCGACGAAGTGCCAGTAGAGGCCGGCGTTTTCGATCGCCCCGGACCGGCGCTTGTCGAGGGTCCAGGTGCACATGATCGCAAACACCAGCAGGCCCACGGCCACGTGGATCGCGTGGAAGCCGGTCAGCAGGAAGTAGGTGCTGGCCCACATGTTGCCGCCCGGGATCACGATCGGCAGCCGCAGCCAGGGGAAGGCATCGTTGATGCCGTGGGCGTGGCCCTCGCCGTGGCCGCCGCTCCCCTCGGCCGGCAGGGGGGCGATCTGGTCGGCGACGACGGCCATCTCGAAGGCCTGCTGGTTGGGCTCGGCGAGCAGCTTGCGGATGTCCTGGAGGGCCGAGCGGGCGGCCCGCTGGTCGACCGTCAGGCTCTCGGCCGGGGCCTCGTCGAGCTCCTTGAGGCGGTCGATGATGGCCGGCTCGCCGAGCCGGGCCCGGACGGCCGAGCCGTAGTAGAGGTCCGGCCGCTCATGGATCAGGCCATGGGGCGCCCAGGGGAAGATCCCGTGGGAGAACTTGGCCTGGTACTCATAGCCCTTGACGCCCAGAAAGAGCGTGCCGAGCAGGAGCGTGGCCCACATCCAGGTCTTGGCCGCGCCGGTCTTGTTCGCCTTGGCCGCCTCGAGGGCCAGGACGATCGTGACGCTCGAGCAGATCAGCACGAAGGTGTTGAAGGCCCCGATCGGCTCCGAAAGGTGCACGTGGTGGGGCTTGGGCCAGACGGCCGCCCCGAACCGGAGCACGATGTAGCTGCCCAGGAGCGCGGCGAAGAACATGATCTCGGTCGACAGAAACAGCCACATGATCAGCTTGCCGCGGGTGAGCGGCAGGCCGGGCTGGTACTGGAGGTGGATGTGGCCGTGATGGTCGTCGCCGTGGCCGCCGGAATGGCCATGGCCGTGGTCGTGGGGAACGGAGATCGCAGGAGAGCTCATGACTGGCCTGGGAACTGGAGGTGAAGGAGAGCGAGAGGTCGGGTTGATACAAAAAACGGGAACCGATCAGGCCGGGCCGCCGAACAGGGCCGCTGCGGCCAACAGGCCGAACAGGGCCCCCAGCGACGAGAGCAGCAGGAACCGGGCCGTGCGGTCGTCCCGCCGGACAGCGAAGGCGACCGTGGCCACAAGATACACGCTCCCCGCGACCGCCGCCGACAGAAACATCCGCACGCTGCCGGAGGGCACGGCCAGCACGAGGGCGGCCGGCAGCAGGGCCAGGGCCGCGGCCAG
>CAYRNG010000119.1:0-2702 GCA_964425395.1 uncultured Candidatus Kuenenia sp.
CCGGGCGGGGCGCCCGGGGGGGGCGGTGGGAACGAAAACCACCTCGCCGGACGCTCGCTTGGGGACTGTCCCCCTTTCGTGACGTAGCGGCGGGTTTTCCTGGCGGGCAGGCGGAGCCTGGCAACCCGCCGGCCAGTTGACGACGCGTTTCCGCTGCCGCCGTTTCCGCTTGGCATCTCCGCGCTGTCCGCGGGTTAGAAACCCGCGGCTACGTTTTGTCAGTCGCGGCGCAAACGGCCGCCCCGCCGCCCGCTATCCGGCTTCGGCCTCGATGCTGGCCGACATCGAGCCCTTGGACCGGGCCAGGAGGCGGTCGGCGCCGTAGGCGTGGATCTGGTCCCGCTTGAGTTCGGCGTGCTCGAGCGTGGTGGTGAGCACCACCACCCGGCCCTTGGTATCGACCTCGCGGGCCATCTTCAGGCCCGTCGCGAAGGGGTGGCCGAACAGCTTCTTGAGCATCCCGACCACGTACTGGTAGGTGTGGTCGTCGTCGTTCCAAAGCACGACGTGGTAGCGGGGCTGCCGCTTGGGCTTGGAAGCGGCAGCGGGCCGGGCGGCCGGCACGGCCTCGGCCGGGACGGTCTCGGGGACGGCACTGGCGGAAGCGGTCATCTCTCTGGCACACTCGCGGCCCCGGGCCGGCACCGGCTCACCGACAGGCCCCGGTGCCGATCCCTTTGGTTCGCCGTATTGTACGAGGCCGGTCGCGGCCCGCCACCGCCCCGCCTTTCCCTGGAGTTCGCCCGTGCTCGACCGCCGCTTCGTCGCCGATAACATCGATCTCATTGCCGCCAACTGCACCCGCCGCGGGGCCGACGCCGACGTGGGACGGTTCGCCGAACTCGACCTGCTCCGCCGCCAGTTCCAGGCCGACATCGACCGGCTCAACCAGCAGGCCGGGCAGGTGAGCCGCTCGATCGGCCAGGCCGCCGATGCCGCCGAGCGGGAGGCCCGCAAGGCCGAGGGCCGCCGGCTGCGGGAGGAAGTCTCTGCCCTCGAGGCCAAGGCGGCCGAGATCACGGCCCAGGCCGACCTGATCCTCAAGGCGATCCCCAACCTGACCCATCCCGAGGCACCGATCGGCGGCGAGGATGCCGCCGTCGAGGTCCGCCGCGGGGCGACCCCCGTGCGGGCCTTCGACTTCCGGCCCCGCGACCATGTCGCCCTCGGCGAGCAACTCGGCCTGTTCGACTTCGAGGCCGGAGCCCGGGTGGCCGGCCACGGCTTCTACTTCCTGACCGGTGACGGCGTGCTCCTCGAACTGGCCCTCCAGCGGTATGCCGTGGAGTTGCTCCGCCAGGAGGGCTTCCGGCTGATGGCCACCCCCGACCTGGCCCGCGACACGATCCTCGAGGGGACGGGCTTCATGCCCCGCGGTCCCGAGACCCAGATCTACTCGATCGCCGGCAGCGACCTCTCGCTCGTGGCGACCGCCGAGATCACCCTCGGCGGCGCCTACCACGAGCGGATCTTCGACGCGGCCGAGCTGCCCCTCAGGCTGTGCGGCATCAGCCACTGCTTCCGGACCGAGGCCGGCGCCCACGGCCGGGCCACGCGGGGCCTCTACCGGGTGCACCAGTTCACGAAGGTCGAGATGTTCGCCTTCACGACGCCCGATCAGAGCGAGGCGATGCACGAGACGCTCCTCGACCTCGAGTGCCGGCTGTTCGACGGCCTGGGGATTCCCTACCGCGTGATCGACACCCCCTCGGGCGACCTGGGCGGCCCGGCCTACCGGAAGTACGACCTCGAGGCCTGGATGCCGGGCCGCGGCGAGGGGGGCGAGTGGGGGGAGGTGACGAGCACCTCCAACTGCACCGACTACCAGGCCCGCCGGCTGGGGATCCGCTTCAAGACGGCGGGCGAGAAGGGCACCACCTTCGTCCACACGCTCAACGGCACGGCGATCGCCGTCAGCCGCGGGATCGTGGCCCTGCTCGAGAACCACCAGCAGGCCGACGGATCGGTCACGATCCCCCCGCCGCTCGTCCCCTGGATGGGCAAAGACCGGATCGGGCCCGCGTAGGCCGGCGGGGCCCGCGATGGCATGGGTGGCTTGGGTGGTGGGGCAAAATAGCCACGCCTACCGTGGGTCGGGGTTGCCCGTGCCATCTCGCCGGACGCTCCCCGGGGACTGTCCCCGCCGCGGGGACTGTCCCCCTTCGCCATCCTGGCTACGGACGGTTTCCAACGCCGTCGAGATGGCACGGGCAACCCCTCCCGCGACCCGCATTCCCGGTGAATCTGCTGCTCTCCGCCGCGACGCACCGTCCCCTGGCTCGCGCCAGGGGTTTCTATCCGCTTGCGTCGCGTGAGCGTGAGGCCCAATAAAAACCCCGGGCGCGAGCCCGTGGACCCCCAAAAAACCCCGGGCGCGAGCCCGTGGACGGTGGGAATGAAGCTCACCCCGCCCCCCACACCGCACGACGCGCAGAGCACGGCCGCCCGGAGGTGCGGCCGGCGGCCGGAGGGCCGCGAAGCCCGCCGGGGCTAGGGATGGCCCGCCGGGCGGATAGTCAAAGCATGCCGAAAGGGGACAGTCCCCGAAGCGGGGACAGTCCCCGGGAGACCCGCGGGCGAGCCCGCTACCACTTGAGGCCGAACCGGCCGCCGTCCGACGTGCCGCCCACGCCTCCCTTGAGCGGCGTGGTCCGCTGCTTCCGGGGCGGCGGCGGGGCCTCAGGTTCGGCTTCGGGCTCTGG
>CAYRNG010000120.1:0-8723 GCA_964425395.1 uncultured Candidatus Kuenenia sp.
CCGAGGCGGTCGTCGTGCGGGCCGGCGTAGGGGTGTATGTGGCGCCGGACGGCACGCCCACTCTGTTCGACCACGAGAGCGTCAGCGAGGTCGTGGCCACTTCCGGTCGAGGCAGGCCCCGCGGCCCGGGGCGTGGTGCCTGATCGCGAGGCGGGCCCGGTTGTGGCAAGTTGCAAGCCTGCTTCACGGCGCGGCCCCGGCTCAACCCGCGGGGATCAATCCCGTTTCCGGGCGGGGCCGGCATAGTGGTCGCTGGCCGCCAGCACCCCCAGCGGCGGCGGGCGGGCGGAAGGGAGAGCGTAGCCGCGCCGGCGGGCTCTCGTGGAGGGCCGCCACCCCCCCTTGACAGGAATCTATCCAGGCGTACACTGGCTTGCTGGAGGACTTGCCCATGCCGCTCGCCGAATCGATCCGCGACGAACTCGCCAAGGTGTTCACGGTGCCTCAGGCCGACGTGCTCGCGTCGTGCGTCGTCAGGGCCCACGACACGCTGGCCACGAGGTCCGACATGCACGAGCTCCGCGTTGCGATGACGGAGCTGGCCGTACAGCAGAAAGAGACGAAAGCCCAGGTTGCCGAGCTGGCCGTACAGCAGAAGGAGACGAAAGCCCAGATTGCCGAGCTGGCCGTGCAGCAGAAGGAGACGAGCAAGGAGCTCAAGGAGCTCGCCAGCACGGTTCGTGCCCTGAGCATCCGGACCGACACGACCGCCGGCTGGGCCCTCGAGTGGCTGGTGGGCAAGCACCTCCCGGCCTATGTGGGCCGACGGATCAGGCGGTGCCGGATCGTCGGCGCGATGGACGTGATCGAGTCGCTCGAGTCGGATCCAGCCGCTGCCGGGCTGACGGCCGACGACCTCGACGAACTGCGGCGGGCCGATCTCGTGGCCACCGGCACGATCGACGGCGGCTCGCTGTACCTCGTGGGCGAGGTCTCGTTCACGGCCGACAACGACGACATCCTGCGGGCGGCCCGCCGGGCGGCGGTCTTGCGAAAGGCCGGCCAGCAGGCCCAGGCTTTCGTGGCCTGCGACCAGATCAACTCCATCCCGGCTGGGATCGCTCGCCGCGAAGGGGTGTGGGTAATCCACAAGGGCCGGCTGCTGGAGCCGGCCGCCTGACCGCCGGGGCGACCGGCCCTCAGACCTGGTTGGGCAGCGTGTAGCCCGCGCGGTAGGGCCGCGAGAGGAAGCGGTTGGCCTCGTCGGAGTTGGTGAACCGTTCGGCGGCGGCCGCGGCCGGATCGCCGTCTACGGCTTGGCCTCGGCCTTGCGGCCCTGGATCCGCACGTCGGTGAAGTCGTTCATGTCGTCGAATGAGCCGATCCCGACGCGGCCGCTGGTGAAGGTCGTGTCGGTGGTCTCCATCAGCGGCTTCTCGAGGTCGTCGAAGTAGATGGCGATCCGGCCTGAGGCTACGTCGCGGACGAGCTTGACAGCATGCCACTGGTCGTCCCAGGGCACGGGGGTGGTGTTCTTGGTGAGCGCTCGGCGGGGAGCCCCGTCCACGATCATGATCTGGCCGCTGTGCGGGTCGGGCTTGGCCCCGAGGTGGACGTAGTAGAAGTGCTCCGGGTCCCGATAGTTAAAGAACACGCAGCAGTCGCGGTGGCCACCCGTGTCGAGGGTGCTCTTCACCTGGAAGGTGATCACCGTGTCGCTGAGTTCGAGATCCTTGACGAGGGCCACGTTGTGGGGGCTGCGGACCTTGGGCTGGTAGTTGCTCGTCCGCTTGTTCAGGCCCCAGACGGCCCGTTCGCCGTCCTTGCCGAGGGTCCAGGCGGCCGGGTCGGTCGGCTCCCAGCGGTCGGCCCCCTGGGAGAAGTCGTCTTCGAAGACCAGCGGCAGGGCCTCCTCGGCCCGGGCGAGGCCGGTGAGGGCCATGGTCACCAGCAGCAGCGAAAGCAGGGAGCGAAACATCTTTCCAGGTTTCTCCTCAGGGGGGGCGGGCGTGAGCGGATTGTATCCGCCGTGTCCGGACGGGAGTGGTAGCATCGGGGCATGGCCCCTTTCGAATCCGATCGCTACTCCCGCCAGACCCGGTTCGGCCCGCTCGGCCCCGACGGGCAGGCAAAGCTGGCTGCAGGACGGGTGGCGATCGTCGGCTGCGGGGCGCTCGGGGCGGCCTCGGCGATGGCCCTGGCCCGGGCCGGCGTCGGCTTCCTGCGGCTCATCGACCGCGACGTGCCCGAGCCCTCGAACCTGCCTCGGCAGGTGCTCTTCGACGAGGCCGACGTGGCCGCCGGGCTGCCCAAGGCCGTCGCCGCGGCGGGGCAACTCGCCCGGATCAACTCGGCGCTCATCGTTGAACCGGTCGTGGCCGACCTTGCGCCGGCCAATGCCGAGGCGCTGCTCGCCGGCGTGGACGTGATCGTGGACGGCACCGACAACCTCGAGGCCCGCTTCCTGGTGAACGAAGTGGCCTGCCGCTCGGGGCAGCCCTGGGTGCACGGCGGTGCGATCGGGGCCGAGGGCCGCGTGCTCACCGTGCTCCCCGGAACAACCGCCTGCCTGCGGTGCCTCGTGCCCGAGCCGCCCCCCCCCGGCACGCTCCCCACCTGCGACACCGCCGGGATCATTGGCCCGGCGGCGCTGGTGGTCGGCGCCGTCCAGGCAGCCGAAGCGATCAAGCTGCTCGTGGGCGACGCCAAGGCCACCGCCGGGAGGATGCTGGCCTGCGACCTGTGGACGAGTCAGTGGCGGGTGGTCGACCTCGCGGCCTTGGCCGCGGCCGGCTGCCCGACCTGCCGGGGCGGCGATTATCCCTGGCTCGAAGGCCGGCTCGGCGGGGCGGCGGCGGCCCTCTGCGGCCGGGAGGCGGTGCAGGTGGCGGCGGCCACGGCGGAGGGCCGCGTCGATCTCGCTGCAATCGCGGCCCGGCTGGCCGGCGTGGCAGCCGTAACCGCCAACGAGTGGATCCTGCGGGCCGAGGTCGAGCCCGGCATCCGGCTCTCGGTGTTCGCCGACGGCCGGGCGATCGTGGACGGCACCCGAGATCCGGTCCGCGGCCGCGGGATCGTGGCCCGCTACCTCTAGCGTGCCGAGCTCGCCCGGCGATTGTTTCAATACCGCAGGCCGTTGCGGCGGACGTGTACCAGCGGCTCGGCCGTGGTCGTGCCCCGGGCCGCCTCCACGCGGCCCACCACCACCACGTGGTCGCCCCCGGGGGCAACCGCCTCGGCCACCGGCCGACAGGCCAGCCAGGCTGCCGCGTCGGAAAGCGCCGCTGCGCCGTCGGCCGTCCGCTCGACCGCCAGCCCGGCGAACGGATCCTCTCCCTTGGCCGGCGGCTTGCTGAACCGGCCCAAGAGGCCCTTCTGTGACTCAGCCAGCACGTTGACCACGAAGGCCGCCCCGCCGGCCAAGGCCGCGAGCAGGTCGCGGGACGTACCCACCGCCACCGACACCAGCGGCGGCTCGAAGCCTGCCTGCATCACCCAGCTCGCCAGCATTCCGCGGTCGGCCTCGCCTTCCCGCCAGGTGATCACGAACAGGCCGCTCGGAATCCGGCCCAGGGCCGCGGCCAGGTCGGCCTCGAGGAGAGCGTCGTGCGGGGCCGGGCCCGATGCCGGGGCAGGGGCGGCAGGGCTGCGAGGCTGGGTAGTCATCTGGAGAAGGCTTTGCTGCGAAAGGGGGAAGAGGATCTGAAAGCTCGGCAAGCCGGGCCGGGTCGGAGGCTGGGAACTCTGCCGGAGCGTGGAAACGTGAACCGAGCCGCAGCCGACCAATCGCGACGGCGACGGGCGGCCGCCGATCAATCCGTCTGTGGCCGGCGGTTTGCTCGGTCACTAGAGTCTGGCGGTTTGCACACCCCGGCCGCAACCCGGGCCGCCGGCAGCCGCCCGGGGGCCTCCCGTGTCGTCGTTCCGTCAGCCACCCGCACCGCCCGCCATGCCCGCCGCTCTCGCCACGGTGCTCGTCGCCCTCGCCTGGCTGGTGGCGAGCCCCGCCGCTGCCCAGGGCTACGCGACGGCCGAGTCGTTCGCGGCCGGCGGTGGGATGGCCGACGGCAACCTCGAGCTCCTGCCCACCACCCGCCCCCAGGGGCCGGTCGTGCTCGACGGCCTGTATGTCGAGGGGCCGTATGGCGAGGAGGTTTCCTCAACGCCCTACCGCGGCGCCTTCGACGACCTCTGGGCCCCCCGCCCCTGGTCGTGGCACATCCTGCCGAGCAACCTGATCTACACCAGCTACCTGGCCGGCCCCAAGGAGCCCCGCTTCGCCACGGTCTGGTACGACGACACTGGCGTCGATCCGCTCAATCCCCCGAACCGCAGCGGCTGGCTCTGGGACAGTACCCTCGGCGGCCGGGCGTCGATCCTCCGCTACGGCACCGACACGCCGCTCCACCCGCAGGGCTTCGAGGTCCAGATCGAGGGGGCGGCCTTCGTGCGACTGCACCCGGGCGAGGACCGCGACCTGCGATCGAGCGACTTCCGGTTCGGCATCCCGTTGGTCTACGGCACGGGCCGCTGGCAGACGAAGCTCGCCTACTACCACTTGAGCGCCCACCTCGGCGACGAGGCGATGATCCGCTATCCTGACTATGGCCGGGTGAACTACGTCCGCGACGCGATCGTGCTGGGGGGCTCGTGGTATGCCTACGACTGGCTCCGGCTGTACGGCGAGGTGGGCTGGTCGTTTTTCAATGACGGCGGCTCGGAGCCGTGGGAGTTTCAATACGGCGTCGAGCTGATCCAGGCCCGGGCGACCGGCATCCACGGGGCCCCCTTCCTGGCGGTCAACGGGATGAGCCGCCAGGAGCTCAACTTCGGCGGCAACGTCTGCGTGCAGACCGGCTGGGCCTGGCGGGGCGACCGGACCGAGAAGCTGTTCCGGATCGGCTTCGAGTATCTCTACGGCTCCGACCCGCAGTACGAGTTTCCGTTCGCCAACCAGAACCGGGCCGGGGTCGGGATGTGGTATGACTTTTGAGCGGCCCACAGGGACGCTCAAAAGTCATACCGACCGGGCGGAGAAAGTGAGCCGGGGCAGCCCGTGCCATCTCGTCGGACGTTCGCTTCGGGCATCCTGCCCACCGCTCACTCGAAGGAAACCTCGCTCCGCAATCCTTCCTCCGCTCGGTTTCCTACGCCGCTCGATTGGCACGGGCTACCCCTCCACCGTTCAGCATTCCCAGACCGACCCGAAGCTCCGTCACCTGCATGCCGCTCTTGGCGATTGAAACCACCTGTGACGAGACGGCAGCGGCGGTGGTGACCCGCGGCCGGGACGTGCTCTCGAGCGTGGTGGCCAGCCAGGAAGAGCTCCATGCCCGGTGGCGGGGGGTGGTGCCGGAGCTGGCGTCGCGGGCCCACGTGGAGCGGATCATCCCGGTGATCGACGAGGCGGTCGCCCGGGCCGGCATCGGCCGCGGCGACATCGCGGCGGTGGCGGTGGCCGTCACGCCCGGACTCGTGGGTTCGCTGCTGGTGGGCCTGGCCGCGGCCAAGGGGATCGCCGCCACGCTCCGGGTGCCGATCGTGGGCTACGACCATGTCGCCGCCCACCTCTACGCCTGCCGGCTGACCCACGGGGAGGCCCTCCGCTATCCGTGCGTGGGGCTGGTGGCCAGCGGCGGACACACGTCGCTGTTTCACGTCCGCGGGCCCCTCGAGCTCGAACGGCTCGGGGGCACGATCGACGACGCGGCCGGCGAGGCCTTCGACAAGGCGGCCGCCGTGCTCGGCCTGGGCTATCCGGGCGGCCCCGAAATCGAGCGGGCCGCGGCCGGCGGCGACCCTCGGGCCCACCGCCTGCCGCGGCCTCTGGCGGCCGATCGGGAGCGGCTTGATCTCAGCTTCAGCGGCCTGAAGACGGCGCTTAAGTATCTCGTCCGGCCGCCCGGGGCCCCGGCCGACACGCCGCCTCCCGAGGGAGCCGCCCGGGCCGATCTGGCAGCCTCGTTTCAGCAGGCGGTGGTCGACTCGATCCTCGCCAAAGTGGATGTGGCCGTGACCACGACCGGCTGCCGGACGGTGGCCGTGGGCGGGGGCGTAGCCGCCAACCGGCTGCTGCGGGAGGCGCTCGCCGAGCTCGGCCGCCGCCGTGGCCTGACGGTGCTCGTGCCGCCGCTCTCGCTCTGCACCGACAACGCCGCCATGGGGGCAATCGCCTGGGAGCGGCTCGAGCGGGGCGACGACGACGGCCTCGAGCTCGACATCCGCCCGGGCACCGACCGCAGCCGCCGGGCCGCCCTGTAGGTCCGTCACGCTTGTAGGTCCGTCACGCCGTGACGGACTACCCGCAGCACCGAAGCGGCAGCCATTCCAAGGAGCCCGTGCCGGCGGCCCGGGCCTACACGAACCGCGCGACCGCGTATTGCTTCTTGCCCGAACGGAGCACGAGCGTGGCGGCGCCGGCGAGATCCTGCGGCGTGAGCCGGTAGCCGGCGTCGGCCACGCGGCGGTTGTTCACGTAGCCGCCCCCCTGCTCGATCGTGCGGCGGGCTGCCGCCTTGCTGGCGGCCAGACCGGTGGCCGTGAGGGCGTCAACCAGCGGCAGCCCCTCGCCCTCGAGCGCGGCCCGGGGAAACTCCCGGCTGGGCACGTCGGCGAAGATCTCGGCCAGCGTCGCGTCGTCGAGGCTCGTGATCTCCGCGCCAAAGAAGATCTCGGTGGCCTGGCGGGCCGCCGCCAGCCCCGCCGCCCCGTGCACCAGCCGGGTGAGCTCGGCCGCCAGCCGCTTCTGGGTGTCGCGGGCGGCGGGGTTCGCGGCCCGGGCCTGGTCGAGGGCGTCGATTTCATCGCGGGAGAGCTCGGTCAGCCGCACCAGGCAGCGGCCGGCGTCGTCGTCGTCGAGGTTGATCCAGTATTGGTAGAAGCGATAGGGGCTCGTGCGCCGCGGGTCGAGCCAGACAGCGCCGGCGGCGGTCTTGCCCATCTTCGTGCCGTCTGCCTTGGTCAAGAGCGGGCAGGTGATGCCGTGGAGGTCGCGGCCGCGGAGCCGCCGGCCGAGCTCGATGCCGGCGGTGATGTTGCCCCACTGGTCACTGCCGCCGATCTGCACCCGGCAGTCGAGGGCGTCGGAGAGATGGACGAAGTCCCAGGCCTGGAGCAGCATGTAGCTGAACTCGGTGTAGGAGAGGCCGCCATCGCGGTCGAGCCGGCTTTTGACTGAGTCTTTGCCGAGCATCTGCGCGAGCGGCACGTGCTTGCCGACGTCGCGGAGGAAGTCGAGGTAGCCGACGCCCCGCATCCAGTCGGCGTTGTTGACCACGTGGACGGTGGCCGCACGCGGCCCGGCCGGGCCCGGGGCGGCGAGCACGGCCTTGATCTGCCGGCCCACGCCGGCGATGTTGGACGCCAACTCGTCGGCTGAGAGGAGGTTTCGCTCCTCGCTCCGGCCGCTGGGGTCGCCGATCATTCCGGTGGCCCCGCCCAGCACCGCCACCGGCTCGTGGCCGGCGGCCGCCACCCGCCGCAGGAGCACGAGCGCCACCAGGTGCCCCACGTGGAGGCTGTCGGCGGTGGGATCGAAGCCGGCGTAGACGCGGCGGCCCGGGGTGGCGAGCCATTCCCGGAGGGCGGCCGGATCGGTGGACTGGTGGACGAGGCCGCGGGCCTCGAAGTCGGCGAGCAGGTCGGAGGCGGGATCGGGCATCGGCCGGCTATCTCCAGAGATCGTCGCCGGCGAAGGGATGGGCCGGGCCGGAGAGCCTCGGCTTGGGCAGGGCCTTGAGGGCCTGCTCGGCGAGCCGCAGGTCCTCGCGGGAGGTGATCTTGAGGTTCACCGGCGAGCCGGGCACGACCGTGACCGGATGGCCGGCTGCCTCGACGAGCGCCGCCTCGTCGGTGGCCGGCCGGCCGGCGGCCGTGGCGAAGGCCTTTTCCAGGATCGAGCGGGCGAAGACCTGCGGGGTCTGGGCCTCCCAGAGACCTTCGCGGGCGACCGTCTCGGTGATCACCGAATCGGCCCCCACCCGCTTGAGCGTGCTGACCACGGGCGTGGCCAGGATCGCGGCCCCCGTCTTGACGCCGGCCGCGAACACGCGGTCGATCCATTCGCTCGCCAGGCAGGGGCGGGCGGCGTCGTGGATGGCCACCGTGTCGATCTCGGGGCCGAGCTTCTCGAGGCCGTTCTTGACCGAGTCGGCACGCTCGCGACCCCCTTCGGCGAGCGTGATCCCCATGAAAGCCAGGTTGGCGCCAAACTTCTCGAGGAAGGCCGCCCGGTCCTCCGGGGCGACGACGACCACGACCTGCTTGACGTCGTCGCGGTCGGTGAACTTCTCGGCCGAGTGCAGCCAGACCGGCCGGCCCGCCAGCGGGGCGAAGGGCTTCTTGTAGTTGGCGTCTTGAAACCGGCTGCTCCGACCGGCCGCCACGAGGATCACGCCGAACCGGGCCATGGCGTCAGCGGCTCTCAGCCAGGCGGGGCTCGACGACCTGGTCCATCAGCAGCCGGATGGCCGGCTTCAGAGCCGGGTGGTCATGCAGCCAGACGGCGAACGCCTTGCCCCGGGCGGCATAGAGATCGAAGAGCCAGGGCGGAGCCTCGGTCGTGAGCCAGCCGCGGAACACGAGCCAGCGGGGATCGTGCTGCCCGTAGACCTCACGGGCCACCCAGCAGAGCCCTTGACCACCGCCCATGCCACCCATGCCACCCATGCCGCCACCACCCATGCCGCCCATGCCGCCACCCATGCCGCCCATGCCACCGCCCATGCCGCCCATGCCACCGCCCATGCCACCGCCCATGCCACCGCCCATGCCACCGCCCATGC
>CAYRNG010000121.1:0-4151 GCA_964425395.1 uncultured Candidatus Kuenenia sp.
TTTCCATCGAGCGAGCTGGAGGATCCCGAAAGGGGGACAGTCCCCGCGGCGGGGACAGTCCCCAAGCGAGCGTCCGGCGAGATGGCACGGGCAACCCCGACCCACGGAAGGCGCTGCCTCAACTGGCCGCTACGGGGGCAGCCGCGGGTCGACGAGGCCGGCGGCGGCGAAGCCGGCGGCACGGAGGTGGCATGAATCGCAGGCCCCGCAGGGGCGGCCGTCGGGGAGCGGGTCGTAGCAGCTCGTCGTTAGCCCATAGTCCACGCCCAGCGAGTGGCCAAGCCGGATGATCTCGGCCTTGGAGAGCGACACGAGCGGCGCGAGGATCCGCGGCGGGTGCCCCTCCACGCCCGCCTTCGTGGCCAGGGCCGCCAGGGCCTCGAAGGCCGCCAGGTATTCCGGCCGGCAGTCGGGATAGCCGCTGTAGTCGATGGCGTTCACGCCCAGCACGATCGCCTCGGCGGCCCGGGTCTCGGCCAACGCCAGGGCCAGCGCCAGAAAGACCGTGTTGCGGGCCGGCACGTAGGTGACCGGGATGCCGTGGGCGATCTCGGCGTCGCTGCGGCCCTTGGGCACGGCGGCCCCCGGATTCACCAGCGCGCTGCCCCCGAAGGCGGCCAGGTCCACGGCCAGCTCGACGTGGTCGGTGATCCCCAGGGCTGCCGCCACCTGGCGGGCCGCCGCCAATTCGACGGCATGCCGCTGGCCGTAGGCGACCGAGAGGGCCACAAGCGCGTAGCCCTCGGCCCGGGCCCAGGCGGCGGCGGTGGCCGAGTCAAGGCCGCCCGAGAGGAGCACGATCGCCCGCCGCGGGCCGGCCGAGGGGCCGCCGGGAGCGGTCGCGGCGGCGGCGGCTATCGGATGCGGGTTTTCCATGGCAGACTCTCCATCATGACGCACAAGCCGCCCTCCCGCGACCAGCTGGAAACATTTCCCAACCAGTTTCCGGGCCGCGATTACACGATCGAGCATATCTGCCCGGAGTTCACGAGCATGTGCCCCAAGACGGGCCAGCCCGACTTCGGCTCGCTCACCTTCCGCTACGTCCCCGACCAGATCTGCGTGGAGCTCAAGAGCCTCAAGCTCTACCTCCAGGCCTTCCGCAACGAGGGGATCTTCTACGAGAACGTCACCAACCGGATCCTCGACGACCTGGTGGCGGTGCTCTCGCCCCGGCGGCTGACGCTCCTGGCCGAGTTCACACCCCGGGGCGGGATCCGCTCCCGGATCGTCGTCTCCCACCCGTCCGGCGACCACCTGCCGCCCGTTCCCTGACCCGCTCCCCCGAGGCCGCTCCCATGCCCGCTCCCCAGGTCCTGCTCTCCGCCCTCGCCGACGAGGCTGCCTTCCAGCTGACGGCTGTGGAGCAGTTCTCGGCCCTGGCCGCCCTCGGCCTGGAGTATTACTCGCTGCGAAACATCGACGTCGGCAAGGGCGTCAAGAACGTGATGAAGCTCTCGCTCGGCGAGATCCAGAAGGTCCGTCATCTGGAAGACGAATACGGGTTGAATGTGGCCTCGATCGCCTCGCCGATCGGCAAGGTCAAGCTGGTGGACAAGCCCGACGGCACGAAGAACGCCTTCGTGCCCTTCAAGCAGTATCTCGCCAAGGACGTGGCCCGGGCCTGCGAACTGGCCCATGCCTTCGAGACCAAGCTGATCCGCGGGTTCTCCTTCTATCCCCCCCGCGACGCCGACCCCGCCGACCACATCGAGCAGGCGGTGGATCAGATCGGCCGGATCGTCGAGGCCTGCCACCGCTCCGACCTCACCTTCGGCCTCGAGGTGGAGGCCAACCTGGTGGGCCGCACCGGGCAGCTCCTGGCCGAGATCCACCGCCGCGTCAACCATCCCGCGCTCGTGCTCGTGTTCGATGCCGCCAACCTGATCGTGCAGGGCTTCTCCACGGCCGACGTCTGGAAGCAGTGGCAGGCGATGAAGCCCGGCCTCGGCTGGGTGCACGTCAAGGACTACCGGAAGGTGAAGGCGGCCGCCCGCGGCCGGCACGTCGAGGAAGACCAGCTGGCCAACTTCGTGCCGGCCGACATCGGGGCCGGTGGCCACGAAAGGATCCTGGCCGACCTGGGCACGATGCTCCCCGCCCTCACCAAGAAGCTCAAGCGGCGGGGGATCCCGGGCGTGTTCGTGGATCTCGAGCCCCACGTCCGTGGCGGCGGCCAGTTCGGTGGCACGAGCGGTCCCGACGGCATGGGGATCGCCCTCCGCGGCCTCTGCCGGGTGCTCGACCGGGCCAAGGTCGGCTATCACCTCCGCGACTTCGACGACCTGCTCGCCGCCCGCGGGCTCTAGCTTTACGCCCGGCGGCCGATGGGGACTGTCCCCGCTTCGGGGACTGTCCCCTTTCCTGCCCGCGTGCCTTGCGGGTCTGGCGGTGTGGGGGGCGGGGTGCGGTTCATGCCAAAAGGGGACAGTCCCCGCGGCGGGGACAGTCCCCGAAAGCGAGCGTCCGGCGAGATAGCACGGGCTTGCCCCGACCTGCCGTTTGACTCGCAAGCCCGCCTGCCCCACAACCACATCATGAGTGACACCACCGAACCCGGCAGCTACTTCGTCGCCAACTACCCCCCCTTCTCGCGGTGGACGGCCGAGGCGGTGCCGGCGGTCCGCGGGGCCTTCGATGCCCCGCCCACGGCCGCGGCGCTGGGGCTCTACCTGCACGTCCCCTTCTGCCGGAAGCGTTGCAAGTTCTGCTACTTCCGGGTCTCCACCGACGCCTCGGCGGCCGACGTGGAACGGTATTCCGAGGCCCTCGCCGCCGAGGCGGCCCTGGTGGCCCGCCGGCCGGCCGTGGCGGGCCGCCCCCTCCGGTATGTCTATTTCGGCGGCGGCACGCCCTCGTTTTTGTCGGTCCGGCAGCTCGAGCGGCTCGTGGCCGGGCTGCATGAGAGCTTCGGCTGGGCCGATGCCGAGGAGGTGACCTTCGAGTGCGAGCCGGGCACCCTCTCGGAGCCGAAGGTGGCGGCGCTCAAGGCCCTGGGCATGACCCGGATCTCGCTGGGCGTCGAGAACTTCACCGACGCGATCCTCGAGGCCAACGGCCGGGCCCACCTCTCGGCCGAGATCCTCCGGGCCTGGGACTGGATCAAGGCCGCCGGCTTCCCCTCTACCAACGTCGACCTGATCGCCGGGATGCTGGGGGAGACCTTCGAGTCGTGGCAGGAGACGGTGACGAAGACGCTGGCGCTGGAGCCCGACAGCGTCACGATCTACCAGCTCGAGCTCCCCTTCAATACGGTCTTCGTGCGGGCGGCCAAGGATGGCGGCGGCACGGTGCCGGTGGCCGACTGGCCCACCAAGCGGCACTGGGTGGGCTGGGCCTTCGACCGGTTTCTGGAGCGGGGCTATCACGTCTCCAGCGGTTACACGCTCGTCCGCGACCCGGCCCGCGTGCACTTCAAGTATCGCGACATGCTCTGGGAGGGGGCCGACCTGGTGGCCCTGGGGGTGGCGAGTTTCGGCCACCTCTCCGGCCTCCACTACCAGAACGAGCCCCAGCAGGAGGCCTACCTGGCGACGGTCGAGGCGGGCCGGCTGCCGATCGCCCGCGGCCTCGCGCCCACGCGGCGGGAGCTGCTCGTGCGGGAGCTCGTGCTCCAGCTCAAGCGGGGCCGGCTCGACGCCCCCCGGCTGGCGGCCAAGTTCGGGATCGATCCCTTGGCCGAGTGGGCGGATGTCTGGCGGTCGCTGGCGGCGGCCGGCGACCTCGAGCAAGTCGCCCCCGAGCCGATCCTCTCCCGGCAGGGGCTGCTCCGGGTAGACGCCCTCCTCCCGGCCTTCTTCACCGAGCCTCCCACCGCCGCCTGAACCCGCCATTCCCGGCCGTGTTGCTCGTCTGTTACCTTGGACGAGTCCCCGCGGCCGGTCCGCTTCCCTCGCCCCCGGCCCCTCGTGCACCACTCTCCGCTCGCCCCCCCCGTCACCCCCGCCGCCCCCGCACGGCCCCCCCGCCCCCCCCCCCCCGCCCCCCCCGCGGGGGCCGCGGGGGGGGGCCGGGGGGCCCGTTCCGGGGCGGCAGAGGTGACGGGGGGGGCAAGCGGAGACTGGTGCACGAAGGGCCTCGGGCGAGGGAAGCGGACCGGCCGCGGGCCGCGACAGCCCGGGAACTATCGGAAAAACCGGATTTCCGGGGGG
>CAYRNG010000122.1:0-2206 GCA_964425395.1 uncultured Candidatus Kuenenia sp.
TGCTCGCCTGGCGGTGCGTGCAGGGCTCGCAGGTGGTGGCCCGCCGCTACGAGGGCCCCGACGTGCCCGGCGAAGACCTGCCCCTCTCGATCCTCGTGCCGGGCGTGCCCGAGGCCCACCGGGCCTGGGAGGTGGCCGCCGGGGGCCTGCGGCCGATGCGGCAAAGCCGGGTGACCGGCGGGGTGTCGGTGACCTTCGACGCGTTTGCCACCCACGGGATGGTGCTCCTCAGCGGCGAGCCGGCGGTCACGGGACACGTCCAGGAAATCCTCCGCGGGCTCTTGCCGGCCGAGCTGGCCTCGGCCCGCGGCCTCGCCGCCCTCGGCCTGGCCTCGGCCAGCGAGCTGGTGGGCCGACTGCCGCCGGCGGCCTTCAGTGGCCCGCCCCCGGTCAACACCCTGCCGATGCTCACGATGGCCGGCCGGCTGGCCGCCGAAGGGGAGGGACTCTTGGCCAGCGATCCCGCAGTGGCCATCAAGAAACTCAATAAGGCCGCCGCGATCGCCGGCCAGTTCGAGCGGCGGATTTGGGAGAACGCCGTCAAGGCCGAGGGCTCGATCGTGTCGAGCCCCCTGGTGGCCTCCGACGCGACCCTCCCCGAGGCCTGGCAGTTCATCGAGGCCCGCACCGCCACGACAGCCGGCGAGGAGTTGCTCTCTGGCGGCGACATGGAGCGGATCGAGGCCCTCGCCGCCGACGGCTGGCGGCACTTCGCCCGGGCGGAGGCCGAGGTCGTCACGAGCGTGGAGGTGATCCATGCCCAGGCCGCCTCCGGCCGCGGCTGCCTGCGGCTCTCGGCCGGGCCCCGCAATCCGGAGGAGCCGCCGGTGGTGCTCGAGACGCCGCCGGTCTGGATCACGACGCCCCCGATCGCAGCGCCCGTCGGCAAGCTCGTCGAGATTTCGGCCCAGGTCTGGGTGCCCTCGGCCATCACCGGCAGCGTGGACGGGCTACTCGTGTTCGACTCCCTCGGCGGGCCGGCGCTTGCCGAGCGGGCGGGTGCCACGGCCGGCTGGCGGCGGATGGTGCTTCACCGGATCGTGCCTCCGGAGGCGGCCGGCGAGCCGCTGGTGGTCACCTTCGCCCTCTCGGGCCTCGGCGAGGCCCGGCTCGATGATGTCAGCATCCGGGTGCTGGAGCGGGGAGTCTCGGCGACAGCGGCGACACTCGTCTCGGCGCCGGCTCGGCCCGCCGGCTCCCCCGGCAGCGCCCCCTTTCCGGGCCCCGCCGACCTCCTCGAGCCGCGGCGGCAGCTGCCGCCGGCTAACGCCCCACCGCCGCCGGCCGCGGCCTGGCCGGGCACGAGCCGCGGCTGGCCAAATCTGCTCGGCGGTTCTGCGAACGAGCCGCCCCCCGGCCCCGGTGGCGGTACGGTAGACCCCTTCAAGCGGGCCCGCGGGACCCCACCGTAGCTTTTTCTGAGGACGGGGCGGAAAGCCGCTAGCGGTCGCGGTGCTCACGGCGAAACTGTCCCAGCTCTCGCCGCAGCGGTTCCCAATAGTCGCGGTCGCGGGCCTGCTCCGACCGCATTTCAGCGTCGAGCGCCGTGCGAAGGTCGTCCAACGATCGGTCCCGTGCGAGTCGAATCAGTGGCCGGCTTGCCGTCAGCTCCGCGGCCTGCGTCGGAAACCGCCGGCAGAGTTCGACGAGTAATTCGGGCGTCCGGGCCTCATGCAGCCAGAAATCGATGCGCTCATCCGTCGCCTCGCTTGCATGCTGCCGATGATGGATCGTGACGAGCAGTTCGATCACGGGCCAGTCTTTGCTCCGCTGTGTCTTCTTTGCTTGCACGAGATCCGGGATGCAGAGCAAGTGATACTCGATGCCATCGTTATCCACGAGCGTCGTCCGTCGGCCCCACAGAGCCGCGAATTCCGGCATCGCCCGCAGGCGGGTCATGATGTCCACCCGCAGGCCTTCCGCGGCTGGTGCGCGGCAGCGAAAGTGAACCGCGTGACCGCGGGCCAGGGCTGCCGGGTCGAACGGCGGCACTGCGATCCGGTCTGCCTGCAACGTGGCCAGGGCCGTCTCGAGACGGGCGAAGTTTTCTGGTTCGGCCAGCACCAGGAAATCGATGTCTTTACTAACCTGCGCCGCGCCGTAGAAGACGCAGGCCTGCCCGCCCATGAGCAAGGTCCGGACGCCACTCTTCTGGAATGTCGAAAGGACTTGTCGGATCGGGGTCGGGGTCAAGGCTGCCTCCCAT
>CAYRNG010000123.1:0-1512 GCA_964425395.1 uncultured Candidatus Kuenenia sp.
TGCTGTCGCTCGCGCGGCTCCTGCTCTCGATCGTCGTCTTCGCCCTGATCGGCTGGCGGCTCGACGCGGCCGCCACCGTCGCCTTCCTCGTGGCCTCCACCACCGACTGGGTGGACGGCTGGTATGCCCGCCGCTATTCGCAGGTCAGCCGGCTGGGGCGGATCTTCGACCCGCTGGTCGACAAGGTGCTCGTCTGCGGGGCGGTGATCATGCTGGCCGACCCGGCCGGGCCGATCCTCCCTTGGATGGCGGTGCTACTGGTCGTGCGGGAGTTGGTCGTGACGGCGATCCGGGCCGAGATGGAGCGGGCGGGCACCGACTTCTCGGCCGCCTGGAGCGGCAAGCTGAAGATGGTGCTCCAGTGTGCCGCGGTGGCCCTCGTGCTCGCGGGCCGCGCCTGGCCGGAGTGGACGCCGTTCGCGGTGCCGCTGGCCGTGGCAGCCACCTGGACCACCTGGGCGGCGGTGCTGGCCACGGCCTGGTCGGGCCTTGAATACCTCGTTGCCGCACGCGGCCTGGTCCGCTGATCCCGTTCGCCCGCCGGCCCGAGCCTTCCCATGCCCGTCGATTCCCCGCCGCCGCCCGACTGGCTCATCTGGGCCGCCGGCCTGGCGATCGCGGCCTGCCTGGGCGTGGCCCTCGCCCTGCTTCGCCGCCGGCAACGCGGCGAGCCGGCCGTGGATCCCCGGCCCCATCGGCCGGTGCCCTGGGAGGGGAGCGACGTGGTGCTCGTCGTGATCGGCTTCTTCCTGCTGGCAGTGGCCATGGGCTCGTATCTCGGGGCCCGGCCGGAGGCGGGTGAGCCGCCGCTCGACCTCGTCTTGGCAGGCAACCTGCTCCTCGTGGCCGCCGCCACGCTCCTGGCCGGCGGCTGGCTCGTGGCCCGGGGCAGCACGCCGGCCGACCTGGGGCTGGCGGGCGACCGGCCCGCGGCCGACCTGGGCTTGGCCGTCGCCGGGCTCGCCCTGGTTCTGGCTCCGCTCTTGGGGCTGGCCGCCGGGCTTGCGAGGCTCGTGCCCTACGAGCATCCCGTGGTCGCCTTCCTGACCGAGCGGCGGGACTTCCAGGCCGTGCTTCTGGTGGTGCTCACGGCCGTCGTGGCCGCGCCCCTGGCCGAGGAGTTTTTCTTTCGCCGCGTCCTCCAGGGCTGGCTCGAGAAGCGGCTCCCCGCCCACAACGCCGCCGGGGCGATCGCCCTCTCAGCGGCCGCCTTCGCCCTGGCCCACCAGGGGCAGGGGCTGGCCTTCGTGCCCCTCTTTCCGCTGGGAATTGTCCTCGGCTATCTCGTCCGCCAGACCGGCTCGCTCCTGCCGGCCATCCTGCTCCACGCCCTCTTCAACGCCGTCAGCATCGCGATCCTGCGGGCCAGCCCCAGGATCATAGAAACCCCGGGCGCAAGCCCGGGGACGGTGGGTCCGCCCACCACCCAGCGAGCCATGCCCCAGGATCATAGAAACCCCGGGCGCAAGCCCGGGGACGGTGGGTCCGCCCACCACCCAGCGAGCCATGCCC
>CAYRNG010000124.1:0-8238 GCA_964425395.1 uncultured Candidatus Kuenenia sp.
CGCCGCCGTAGATCACCGCGGCCTTGAGCCGGGCGTGCCGGCCGTAGGCCTTGAAGCTCTCGAAGATCTGGGCAGCGAGCTCGCGGGTGGGGGCGAGCACGAGCACGCGGCAGCGGCGGGGGGCCGGCTGGCGGGGGTCGGCGAGCAGCCGGTCGATGAGCGGCAGCGCGAAGGCGGCCGTCTTGCCGGTGCCCGTCTGGGCGCAGCCGAAGAGGTCGCGGCCGGCCAGCACGTGGGGGATGGCCTTGGTCTGGATCGGGGTGGGCGTGGTGTATCCCTCGTCGGCGAGGGCTGCGAGGAGGGGTTCGGAGAGGCCGAGCTCGGCGAAGCTGGCCGCGGCGGGGTGGGCTGAAAGAGTCATGAGAAATTCCTTGCCAGAAGTGGTCCCCGGCGGCGAAGGTCGCCGCTGGGCAAAGGGGCGGAACCGTGGGGGGCAGCGGTGCCGTCAGGCTGACGGAGACACACCGTGATCCCGGCGATGGATCACTGCCTGCCCTGCCAGAAGGTTTTCGCGAGCCGCCCCGAGGGGGCGAAGGCCGCGAAAAACAGCCGCTTCGAGAGATTGCGATCGTGGTGATCGTGGCCCGTGTGGGGCCGCCGGAAGGCTCCGGACGGATCACCGTCATCTATTCCGATGACGAAACTATACCACGCCCCCGAAAAAGGTGCCAGCCACCAAATCTGGAGAATTCACGCAAGGTTGGGCATCCCAGTTTGCCCAGATTTGGTGGCTGGCACCTTTTTGGTCAACGCCGCCAGAGGAGCTGGAGCGAGACCCCCGGGCCGGGATCGAACTCGACCACGTCGGTGCGGCCGGAGGCGAAGTTCGTGCCCTGAAAGAGCTCCCGGTCGAAGATCCAGCTGGCAAACGCCTCGATCGTGAACCCGCTGCCGAGCGACCGTTCGAGGCCCACGGCCGCCCGTTGATCGAACACGTAAAACTGCTCGCGGTCGATCGCCCGGTCGGCGAGAAAATAGATCTGCGTGTCGGTCCGGTAGAAGGCGACGAAGGCCCACTGGTCGCCGAGCCGGCGGCGGGTCTCGACGTTCACGTTGACCAGCGGGAAGTAGGCCGCCGAAATCGTCCAGGCATCGTCAGGCCGCCATTCGAACGCAGCGGGCACGCCCAGCTTGGCCTCGAAGGATTCATTTGGCCGCCAGTCGTAGGCGATGCCCGGCAGCGGGTAGGGAAGCTGCGCGGTCGGCGAATAAAAGACGCTGAAGTTCCATTCGTCACGGTCGTTTCGGGCCGGCGTGTTCCAAAAAGCGATCGCCATCAGCGTCAGGTCGCGGCCCGCGGCGAAGGGCTGGTCGCTGGCCGACCCGAACAGGAAGGTGCCGCCAAGCGTGCCCCCGGAAGCGAGCGGCCGAATGTGGGTGAAGCCGGTCTCGATGAGCCACAGCTGGTCGGGCACGGGTTGATTCGAGTCGGGCAGGATCGCCTCGGTCGCCAACTCGAGCCGGCCGAAGCGGCCGATCCCGATCCAGAGCGGCTCGCCTTCCCGCGGGGGCATCAGCGGCGCCGCGATCCGGGCGAACTGGGCGTTCATCCCGAGCCTGGCGGGCTGCCCGACGACGTCGGTGGCCGGAGCCCAGAAGCCGCCCAGCGAGACCGGCGCGGCCGATCCGAAGGGGCCGCCTCCGCGACGCGGCTTGCGGAGCGGCGGCACGGGCTCGGGATCGGCATCCGCGATCGGTTCGCTGGCGAACAGGCTGTCTTCGAGATTGAACTCGACAGGTGGCAGCAGGGCGATCCGATCAGGGGGGGGCGGCCAGGCGGCCGGCTCGGCCGCCTGGAGGGGCAGGCCGATCAAGGCTGCCACTGCCAAGTGGGCGAATGCGGCGCTGGCAGGAGCTTCGGTCGGCACGGGCGGAGCATCTCCCTGGCGACTCCAGGCGGTCGGTGCGGGAGGGTAGCGGGACGGGGGCGGCGGCGACAGCCAGGTTCCCGCGGGCGGCCCAGTTTGCGGCGATGACTCTGGAATCCGCGAGCCGCGCCCCGCGGGCTCTGTTCACGACAGCGGTGGCAGGCCGACGTTGGCCCGGTAGCGGGTCAGGGCCGTCCAGGCGGCCGGTTCGCGGCGGAAGAGCCGGGTCAGTTGCGAGGGCGTCACGCCGAGGATCTCCGCGGCCGGCTGGATCTGCCAGCCGGTGGCTGCCAGACGATCGAGGGCCTCGGCCACGAGCGCCGGGTAATCGTCGTGGTCCACGGCCACCGTGATCCGGTCGCCGGACCGTCTTGCGATCCAGCGGTCGGAGACAGGCACGGTGGGGCAGCGATGGTCGAGGGCGAGCTTGAGTCGCAGCCGGCGGATGGCCACCTTGCGATTCTCGGCCTGGCTGCGGCGCTCGGAGGCCTCGGCGGCGATCCCGGTTGGCCTGTGGAGGAGCACGACGGCCGTTTCCACCTTGTTGCGGTGCTGCCCGCCCGGGCCGCCCCGGCGGGTGCGGGTGGTGGTGCACTCGTCGAAGAGGGCGGGGAGAGGCAGCCAGGCGGGATGCACGGAAAGAGAAATCCTCGGCGGAGAGCCGGTGGCCGGGTGCGGTAGACTGGTGGGCGATCGACCGGAACGCTGCGACCTTCGCGGGTGATGCAAAAGTCTATCTCGATCCGCGGCCCATTTTTGGCCCGACTTCAGTTGCCCGATATGAATGCCGCGAATTGCCTGTGAGGGACATGCGATGAGCCATGCGCTTGCTTTCGACGTCGTCAGGCGACCCGTGCTCGGGAGGGCTGTCGGAACAGCCATCACGGTGGCCGCCATGGGCCTGCACGCGAGTGCGGCCGGGCTTTCCGATGACCTTGCCATGCTGGCGGCGGCCCCGGGGGCCGATCAGGCAGTCCTGGCCGCCGCGGCTGACCGGCTCGCCGCCGGCTCGGCCGAGGAGATCCGAGCGGGGCTCGCCGCCCTGGCCGCCGCCACGCCGGCCGGGGCCAACTGGCTCAGAAGCGGCCTCGATCGGGCAGTTGAACGACAAGCCGGCGGGCTCACCGCCGACAGCCTCGCGGCCCTGGCAACCGACCGGGCCCTGCCGCCGCGAGCCCGCAGCCTGGCCTTCGGCTGGCTCGAGGGCCGCGATCCCGCCCGGGCCGCGGCCCTGCTCGCCGGCTTCCTCGACGAAGAGGCGCTCGACCTGCGGCGGGCTGCCGTTGCCACGTTGCTGGCCGACGCGGCGACCACTCCGGCCGACCAGCTGGCCGCCCACCGCCGGGCGCTCACGGCGGCCCGCGACGTCGATCAGGTGGAGGCGATCGCGACCTGGCTTACCGAGCATGGTGAGCCGACCGACGTGGCCTCCGTGCTCGGCTTCGTCCGCCGCTGGCAGGTGAGCGGCGCATACGACAACGTCGGCGGGGCCGGCTTTGCCAAGGCTTATCCCCCGGAGGAAGCCGGCGGGGCCCCGGCCACCGACTGGCGGGCGGTCATCTCCGACCACAAGCATGGCGAGGTCGATCTCAACGCCGCGGTGGCAACCAAGAAGGGAGTGCTCGCCTATGCCCTGGCCGAGGTGGAGATGCCGGCCGCGGGGCCGGCCGAAGTGCGGATCGGCAGCCCGTGTGCCGTGGTCGTGTGGGTCAACGGCCGGCAGGTGATGGCCCACGAGATCTACCATGCCTCGGAGGCGATCGATCAATACGTGGCAGGGGCCGAGTTTCGGGAGGGCACCAACACGGTGCTCGTGAAGTGTTGCCAGAACGAACAGACCGAGCCCTGGACAGGGGAGTGGAAGTTTCAGCTGCGGATCACCGATCCACTGGGGCTGCCCTTGGCCAGGCAACCAGAGGAGACGGCCCGATGAGCCACCTGTTCTATTCCTTGCGACTGGCCGCCGCGGCCGGGCTCGTGCTGGCCGGAGCCGCCGCCCAGGCCGGCGACTGGGCCGAGTTTCGCGGGCCCGGCGGCCGGGGCGTGGCGGCGGGGGAATCGATCCGCACCAGCTGGTCGGAGACCGAGGGCATCGCCTGGAAGGCGGAGCTGCCAGGCCGCTCCGCAGCCAGTCCGATCGTGGTGGGCGACATGGTGGTGACCACCGCCTCGAGCGGGCCGAAGCAGGATCGGCTCCACGTGATCGCGCTCGACAAGGCGACCGGCGAGCAGCGCTGGGAGCGGATCTTCTGGGCCACCGGCCGGACCCTCTGCCATCCCTCGAGTGCCGTGGCCGCCGGCACGCCGGCCAGCGACGGGAGCCGGATCGTGGCCCTGTTTTCGTCGTGCGATCTCTTCTGCCTCGACATGGCCGGGCGGCTGCTCTGGCAGCGGAACCTGGCCGTCGAGCATCCGCGGAGCGGCAACGACGTGGGAATGGGCTCGAGCCCGCGGATTCTCGACGGCGTGGCCGTGATCCAGATCGACTGCCAGGGGGATGCCTTCGCCGCCGCGATCGACATGGCCACCGGGGCCGATCGCTGGAGCGTGTCCCGGCCGCGGGTGGCCAGCTGGTCGAGCCCGCTGCCGTTCAGCCTCGCCGCCACGCCCGGGGTCTTGCTGCAGAACCCCCGCGGGCTCGAGCTACGGCGGCTGGCCGACGGCGAGGAGGCCTGGCGGTGGCCGGCCGACTGCGCCGGCATCGCCACGACCGCCGTGGCCGAGGGGATGCTGTTCGTGCCGGCCGATGGGATTGCCGCCCTGCCGGCGGGTGGCCGCGAGCCGGCTTGGCGGGCGGCCAAGCTCTCCCCCGGGATCGCCAGCCCCGTGGCCTGGAACGGCTCGATCGCCTGCCTCAACCGGGGGGGTGTGCTGGCGGTTGGCAATGCGGCCGATGGCAGCCTCCGCGGCCAGGTGCGGCTGGCTGGGTCGTTCTGGGCCAGCCCGATCGTGGTGGGAGAGACGCTCGTGGCGATCAACACGGAAGGGCGGGCGTTTCTGGTGGCGGCCGGGGGCAAGCCGGAGATCGTGAGCGAAAACACCCTCCCCGGTACCTTCACGGCCACGCCGGCGGTGGCTGACGGCAGCCTCTATCTCCGCAGCGAGACGGCCCTCTGGAAGGTGGCCGCCGACTGAGGGCACGCGGCCGGCGGCCGCTGGTTGCGGGGCGGAAGGCCGCCTCTATACTCGCGGGAAAACCGGTCGGGCCGCGGCCTCGAAGCCCGGCCCCTGGCAGATCGGCCCCCGGCGGCCGCGGCCCGGCTCGAGCGCACGGACTTCACGGCACGCATGGACCTCGTCTTCGGCCTGGTTGGCGGCCTGGGCCTGTTTCTCCTCGGCATGAAGTCGATGTCGGAGGGGATGCAGGCCGTCGCCGGCAACAGCCTTCGCACCCTGATCGGCGCGATCACGACCAACCGGCTGCTCGGCATCCTGGTCGGGGTGCTCGTGACCTGTGTCGTGCAGTCGAGTTCGATCACCACGGTGATGGTCGTCGGCTTCGTCAACAGCGGGGTGATGAGCCTCGCCCAGGCAGTCGGGGTGATCATGGGGTCGAACATCGGCACCACGATCACCGGCTGGATCCTGGTGCTCCAGATTGGCAAGTTCGGCCTGCCGCTGTTGGGGGCGGCCGCCTTCGTTTACCTGTTCGCGCGGAGCGACCGCTGGCGGTACGGAGCGCTGGCCCTGATGGGGGTGGGGATGGTGTTCTTCGGGCTCGAGCTGATGAAGAACGCCTGCGTGACCATCAAGGGAAACCCCGACTTCGAGGCCTGGTTTCAGCGGTTTCAGGCCGACAGCTACCTGGGGGTGCTGAAGTGTGCCCTGGTGGGCTGCGTCATGACGGCCCTCGTGCAGTCGTCGTCGGCCACGCTCGGGATCACGATTTCGCTGGCCTACCAGGGGGTGATCAGCTACGAGACGGCCGCGGCGCTGGTTTTGGGGGAGAATATCGGCACCACGATCACTGCCCTGTTCGCCGCCCTGGGGGCCACCACCAACGCCCGCCGGGCCGCCTACTTCCACGTGCTCTTCAACCTGGTGGGCGTGTTCTGGATCACGCTGATCTTTCGCTGGTATGTGGGCTTCATTCCCTGGCTGATCGGGGCTGATGTGGCGACGGCGACGAACGCGGGGGGCGTGGCCACCTACCCCGGCACGACCGCGGCCATCGCGGCCACCCACAGCGTGTTCAACATCGTCAACACGCTCATCTTCCTGCCGTTCGTGCCCCTGCTCGTGCGGGCGCTCGAGCGGCTCGTGCCGGCCAAGGAATACCGGGAGCGGCCCCACCTCGCCACGCTCGACAGCCGGCTTTTGGAGACGCCCACCCTGGCGATCGAGCAGTCGCGGGCCAGGCTCGAGCGAATGGCGGAGACCTGCGAGCAGATGCTCGGCTGGGTGGCTGTGCTGCGGGACGAGGAGCACCCCGACAAGGACCTGGCCGACCGGCTCCGGCGACGGGAGCAGGAGCTCGACGCCAGCCAGGATGAGATCGCCGTCTACATCACCAACCTGCTCTCGGGCAGCCTGCCCCATGCCGTGGCCGAAGACGCCCGCCACCAGCTGCGGATGGCCGACGAATACGAGTCGCTGAGCGATTCCATCACCGACCTTGATGAGTTCGACCGCAAGCTGCGGCGAAGCGGCCATCGATTTTCGGCCGGCCAGCGGGCCGATCTCAACGGCCTCAGCGAGGAGATCCTCGAGTATCTCAAGGCGATCAACCGCGGCCTCAAGCTGGGCAATCGCGACATCCTCGAGGAGGTCGAACCTTCGGCCAAGCGAATCCGGGGCCACATCCGACAGGCCCGCCGCCGGCACCTCGAGGAGCTCTCGGGTGGGGGCGTGCGGCCGCCGGTGAACGTGGCGATGCTGGCCGCGCTCAACGCCTACGTGCGGGTCATGGACCACGCCCACAATATCGGCGAGGCGGTCAGCGGAGAGCATTGACCGGCGGCCACGGGTCGAGCCCGTGGGCCGCCGGCCGGGAAGCTCAGCCGGCGGGGAGTTCGCCGCAGTCGGCGATCTCGACCTTGGCCCGGGTGCGGCCGGACTGTGACCCGAGGGCCTCGACCTTCTGGACCACGTCCATCCCTTCGACCACCTGGCCGAAGACGACGTGCTTGCCGTCGAGCCAGTCGGTCTTGGCGGTGCAGAGGAAGAACTGCGAGCCGTTGGTGTTGGGTCCGGCGTTGGCCATGCTCAAGACGCCGGGGCCGGTGTGCTTGAGGGTGAAGTTTTCATCGGCAAACTTGGCTCCGTAGATCGACTTGCCACCGGTGCCGTTGTGGTTCGTGAAGTCGCCCCCTTGGCACATGAACTGGGGGATCACGCGGTGAAACGAGCTGCCCTTGTAGCCGAAGCCCTTCTCGCCGGTGCACAGGGCCCGGAAGTTTTCGGCGGTCTTGGGCACCACGTCGGAGCGGAGCTCGACGACGATTCGGCCCAGCGGTTTTCCATCGGCGGTGATATCCAGAAAGCAACGGGGCAACATCGGCTTTTCCTGTGCGGGGAGGGGGTGAGCGATCGCCGCCGAACCGATCAGCAGCGCGAAGGTGAGCCAGCGACGAGCCTGCATGGCGAGAGTCCTAGGCTTGGGGGAATGAGAGGAAACCGACTTGAAAGTCTACGGCATGGCGGGTTTTTTCGCCGAGTCCCCGCCCCAGATTGCCCAAGGCCCCGCCGGCGGGTGGGGACAAATTCTTTCGATACCGGCCTCCCGACGACGGCGGTCGCCTGCTATTTCCCCGCCACTGCGGCCAGGCCCGGCCGGCAGCGCGGAAGTCGATCCGAGGGCCGTCCGGAGCCTGTTCTGTGGCCGCCAACCTTTGGTCGATCGCCGGCATTGCCGGCTGGTTCGTGGTGATGGTCATCGTGATGTCGATCGTGGAGCACCAGGTGCACTGCCGCCTGATGCACAAGAAGCCGCGGCTCGCCTTCCTCAAGAACCTGCGAGCCCGGCAACGGATCTTCACGAGCCACGCGGTCGAACACCACAGCCAATACCGCAAGGTGTTCCACGACGATCCGGTGCCGCCGGGCGAGGATCACGGGATCCGGCTCAACCTCCGCGAGGGGCTGATCGAGTCGCTGCCGCTGGTGATCGTGCTGGCCCCCTTCTCGATCACCGGGGCGGTGATGTTCCCCCTGGTCGTCTGCCTCCACCACACGATCTGGAACCTGATCCACCTCGAGATGCACAAGCCGACGGGGCGGTTTTTCTCCAACTGGGCGGCTTACAAGTGGGCCGCCCGGCACCATTTCCTGCACCACCGCTATCCCGACAAGAACTTCAACGTGGCCTTCCCGATCGGCGACTTCATCTACGGCACGATCGCCAAGCCGACGGAGGCCGACTGGGAGGCGA
>CAYRNG010000125.1:0-5138 GCA_964425395.1 uncultured Candidatus Kuenenia sp.
TCGGCCACGTGGGTGCGGAGCTTCTCGGGCCCGAGGGCACAGTTGATGCCCACGCTCAACAAGTCGAAGTGCTCGAGGCTCGTCCAGCAGGCCTCGACCCTCCGGGCCGAGGGCGCGCCGCCCCCCTCCAAGATCGTGAACGAGGCCATCACCGGGATCCGCACGCCCGTGTCGGCGAAGACCTGTTCGATCGCATACAGGCAGCTCTTGAGCACGAGCGTGTCGAAGGCCGTCTCGGCCAGGAGCACGTCCACGCCCCCCTCGATCAAGGCCTCGATTTGCTCCCGGTAGGCCGCCACCATCTCGTCGAAGGTGACGTCGCGGTGGCCGGGGTCGGCCACGTTGCCGGCGATCGAGAGCTGCTTGTTGGTGGGACCGATCGAGCCGGCCACGAACCGTGGCCGGGAGGGGTCGCGGGCCTCGGCGGCGGTGGCCGCCTCGCGGGCCAGCCGGGCCGCGGCCAGGTTCAACTCCCGCGTGAGGTGCTGGAGCCCGAAGTCGGCCAGGGCCACGCTCGTGGTCCCGAAGGTGCAGGTCTCGACGATGTCGCTGCCGGCCGCGAAGTAGGCGGCGTGGATCTCGCGGATCGCATCGGGCTGGCTGAGCGGCAGAACGTCGATGCAGTTCTTGAGATCGCGGTCGTGATCCTTGAACCGCCCCCCCCGAAACCCGGCCTCGTCGAGGCCGAGGGCATGGACCATCGTGCCCATGGCCCCGTCGAGCATCACGATCTTCGAGTCGAGGAGGCGGCGGAGCAGATCGGAGCGGCTGGCGGCGGGCGTGGGCATCACGATTTCGGGGGCGGCGGTGGTGGCTGCGGTACGGGAAAACCCGCGTTCGGGTTCTGGCTCATGATAGGCGACCCTGCGGGACGGGCATACTGCGATGACTGGATCGGGGCTGCCGGCGGCGGCCCGCCTGCGGGACGGCGACTCTGTTGCCGAGGGCCTGACCCGTTCAAGCCGCTGCCGCGTCTGCGTCGATGGCCTCGTGGAGGACGGGCGAGATGCGGATTCTGGCGACCATTCCGGCGTTGGCCACCGGAGCCGATCCCGGTGGCGTGGCCAGCGGGCCTGACTCGGGCGGCGCTCCAGTTGCTCCCGCACCACAGGCCGTCGTCCGCCGGCCGGCAGTCGGCCCCCGCCGACCGGCGAGCCGCTCCCGGCGGCAGCCCTTGCCGCTGCGGTCGCTCGCGGCCCTGGCGGCGCTGGCGCTGGTTGCCTGGTCGCTCGCCCACTGGAACGACGCCCGGCGGCTCCGTCATCAGAAGGCTGCCACCCTGGCCGACCGACCGCCAGCCGCCGCGGCCGAGGAGGCCGTGCTGCGATGACTCTCGACGCCCTCGACCAGGCCTTCGTCACCCGCTGGGAATCCCGACCGCCGGTTGCCTGCCCGCCGGCTCTGGCCACCGATCTTCAAGCGGCTCGAGAGCCGGGCGACCAAGCTGAAGACCAGCCCGACGCCGACGCTCATGTCAATGCCGCCGCCGACGCCGACCCCCAGCCCGCCGCCGGCGACCAGCTCATTCCGCGGCTGCTCGCGGCGGCACCCGAACAGTGGGCGGCGCTTGCCGACGAAATCGAGGCGGCCCGGCTCGCCGGCCGGCGGGTGATTGCGATCACCGGCGGAGAGCGGGGCGAGGGCCGCTCGACGCTCGTGGAGTGCGTCGGCCGGCTGCTCCGGCAGCGGGGCCGGGAGGTCGAGATCCGCCACGGCCTGGCGACGCCGCCGGCAGCGAACGAGCGACCGCCCGCTGGCCACGACCGGCGGATCGTGCTCGTCGATGCCGGCAGCTGGTTTCCGGCCGGCCCGATCCGCCGGCAGCGGCTGGTCGTGGCGAGCCTCGGCTGCGACGCGGCGATCCTCGTTCGCCGAGCCGACCGCGACCCGGCCCCGATGCGGGCCGCCGCCCTGGCCGCCCTGGGCATCGACGTGCTCGGCGAAGTCGTCACCTTCGCGCCCCCGGCCGCGGCCGTCACCGGAGCCACCCCATGACCCACCCTTCACTCACCCTCCCCCAGCGGGCCGCGCTCGCCAGAGTGGCCTGCGGTATCGAAGCCGGCGGCGGACTGGCCCTGCTCTCTGGACCCTCGGGCGTTGGCAAGACGCTCGTGCTCGAAGCGCTTGCCGCCGACGAGCGGCTGGCGGATCGCTGCGGCGGCGTTCGCGACGTGGCCGGCTGGCTGGCGGAAGCAGGCGACCTGCCGCGGCTGGTGCTGGCCGACGACGCCCATCTGGCGACTGAAGACGACCTCATCCGGCTGCTGGCCCGCTGCCGGGCCGGGCAGGCCGCTGCGGTCGTGCTCGCAGGCCAGGGACGGCTGCTCACGCTCGTGGCCCGCGAACGCCGGCTCGAACAGGCGGTCCGAATCCGCTCCACGCTCCTGCCCGGCAGCCTGGCCGATACCGAGCAGCTGCTCGCCGCGGGCCGGGATCAAGCCGGCTGGCCGTCGTTCGACGAAAGCGTGGCGGCCACGATCCACGAGATTGCCGCCGGCATCCCGGCCGACATCGTGCGGCTGGCCGACCTGGCCGGCGTGGTGGCCGCTGCCCGAGCTCTTGGCCGCCTCACCCCCGCTGACATCGAGGCGATCCACCGCCGCCTCACGCCCCACGCCGCCTAGGCTCCGGCTCCCTGGCCGCCAGCCGCCCGCGTTAAGTAGGCCACGACCGAATCGGGGCCGGGAGGGCCGGGGGGCCGATCGGGGGCGAAGGCCGCGATCTCGATTGCCGGCTGCCGGCCCTCGACCAGGTCGGCCATGATCACGGCCGTGCCGGTTGACTGATGGAGCCCGGCCCGGAAGTGGCCCGCCGCCAGAAAAGCGTTGTCGCACCCGGCCACCCGCCCGATCGAGGGCAGGCCGTCGGCCGAGCCGGGCCGGAGGCCGGCCCACGACTGCTCCACCGTCGCCGCGGACAAGTCGCCGAGCAGATCGGCCGCCATGGCCAGAAGCCGTTCGATGTCGGCCGGCACGGGGGCGGCGTCGAAGCCGGCGTCTTCGAGTGTGGAGCCGGCCAGGATCCGGCCGTCCTCGCGGGGCACGAGATAATCGAGCCCCCGATTGACCACCCGCGAGAGCACCTGCCGCGGCAGCCGCACCAGCGCGATCTGGCCCCGGATCGGCCGGGTCTCGATGGAGAGCCCCAGGGCCGCCGCCAGCCCGCCCGTCCAGGCGCCGGCGGCCAGCACGTAGTTTTCTGCCGAGACCATCTCCTCGCCCCGCGGCGATCGCACGACGAGCCCCCGAATCCGGCCCTCGGCCAGATCGATCCGCACGACCTCGACCTCGTGGTCAATCACGACCCCGCGGCCGCGGCACGACTCCTCGAGCGCCTCGAGGTGCCGCGGCGGACGGATCCGCATCTCCTCCGGCAAGAGGTAGCCCCCCGCGATCCGGCCGGCCGCCACGGCCGCCGCTAGGGCGGGCTCAGCCGCGGCCACCTCCGCGGTCGAGAGCCACTGGCAGGCGGCCCCCCGCGTCTGCCAGCTCGCCGCCGCCTCCCGGAGGCCGGCAAGCTCGCCTTCGGTGGCCGCCAGATGCAACCCGCCGCAGGCCACGAGGCCATTGTCGATGCCCGTTTCTTCCCGCAGCTCGCGGGCCCACTGGCGGTGGAGCCGGTCGCTCCAGGCCGTGAGGGCGCGATTGGGCTCCCCCGGCCCCGGCTCGGGGGCGGGTGGAAAAATCCCCGCCGCGGCCCAGGAGGCGGTCGCCCGCCGCCGCTCCCGGGCCAGCACCCGCACCCGGCAGCCTCGCCCGGCCAACTCCCGGGCGATCGACAGGCCGATGATGCCTCCGCCGATGATGCAGCAGTCGGTTTGCACGCTCGACAAGAAGCTCTCGGGCTCAGGCGTTGGTGGGGATGTCGGGTGTGTCGGCGATGTTCACCCACACATGCACGTGCGGGGCGCCCCGGAAGTGCCAGACGAAGGCCGGCCCTTCCAGCCGCCAATTGTCCCAGACCCGGTCGTTGCCGATGTCGCCCTTCGTGTAGAACGCCAGCCGGCACTGCTCGAGGCCCCCCTGCCGCTCGAGGCAGCCATGCACCTCCTCGCGGTCCACGGTGCGATAGGGCTCGAGCAGGATCGCGAGCGCCTTCTCGAGCTCCTCCCGCTGATCGGCTGAGAGCTCCGACACGGGGATCCCGGGAATCGGCTCCCGCCGCCCCCGAAAGGCGACGGCATTCTCCTTGGGCAGCATCTCGACCAGGGCGGCCGCCTGCTGCCGGCCGTCGAGCATCGCGAACACCCGGTTGGCGGCCACCGCCTGCGGCCAGAACACGTTGCCGGGGTGATCCTTCTCCTCGTTGAAGCCGCCGGCGTCGTGGCCGTAGAAGATCGGGCCGCCGAAGGCGACGTGATCGGCCGAGTCGCCGTCGCAGCGGAGGGTCATGTGGCGGCCGGTGAGCAGGAACTGAAACTTCCCGCTGCCGGGCTCGCCCAGCAGGGCCAGCGACTGGTGGCGTCCGAAGCCGCCGCAGTCGTCTTCCATCTGCTTGTCGAAGCGGGCATGCCAGTCCGGCTCGATCAGACTCTCGAAGATCTCCCGCACCAGCCGCTGCTGATCCTTGGTGTAGAAGGTGCTCGCCACGTCGGGTGCGGTGGCGTTCCAGTTGTTGCCCACCCGGGTGCGGAGCAGGCCGAACTTGGGATGGACGTAGTCCCAGGGAAAGCAGACTTGCTCCCGCTGCTCGGGCGCGAGCGACTCATGGAGCACCGCGGCCAGCGACTCGGCGGTCTTGGCGGGCGGGGCAGCGGCCGCGTCGGCAGCCAGAGCCGGCCCCCGGCCGGCGATCACAGCCGCCGAACCGACGGCCCCGGCAAGGAGCCGGCGACGGGAGAGGACCGGGCGATGCGTGGGCATAGGGTGTGGCTCCGGGGGCTCGGCGACCTGCCAATCGACGACACGCTTCGTGAGTTTACCGAAAAATCTCACGCCGAGAGTAAGGCAGGCGAGGGGTCGGTGGGGACGCCGTTCTCTCCGCTTCATCGCACCGTCCCCTGGCTCGCGCCAGGGGTTTCTTTATGCCGCGCCCCCCTCATAGAAACCCCGGGCGCGAGCCCGGGGACGGTGGGTATGACCACCACCCCGCCAGCCACACCGCAGAGCCCATGACGCCACCCACAGGCCTACCGGGCG
>CAYRNG010000126.1:0-1793 GCA_964425395.1 uncultured Candidatus Kuenenia sp.
GCTGGCCGGCAAACCGCTGGAGTTCGGCAGCGTGATGATCCAGCCGACGGCCGGGCCCGCGGCCCGGGCCACGATCCGGTCCGATGGCAGCTTCGCCGCTGGCACCTTCGAGCCGGGCGACGGGGCGATTGCCGGGCCGGCGACGGTCCGCGTGGCCTGCTACGAGCAGCAGCGGCCCGGCGCGACGCCGCCCGCGGGCGAGCCCTCGCTCGGGAAGAGCCTGATCCCGGAGCGGTACACGCGGTTCGAGAACAGCAGCATCACCGTCGCCGTCGAGCCCGGCATGCCGCCGCTCGAGATCGAGCTCTCCGCCGAATCGATGCCGTGACGCCGTCACCGTCAGGATCCTGACGGCGAGTTTTATCCCTCCCTCCGTCCTTTCGCCTTCCTTCACTCCCGCCTTCACTCCCGCCAGGAACACCCATGCCCCGCCCCCCTCGCCTCGCATCGCGCTCGTGCGGCCTTCTGATCGCCGGCCTTCTGATCGCCGGCCTGGGAACGCTCCCCGCCGCCGAGCCGCCGCGAGACTACGGCGGTCGCTACCCGCATCTGGCGGTGAGCAACGCGCAAGGCGAGTGCGGCATCGGCGCGGTCGTGCCCTGGGCCGGTAGGCTCTGGTTTCTCACCTACGGGCCGCACCTGCCGCTCGGCAGTGACGACGGTCTCTATGAAGTGGACGCGGCGCTTGCGATCCCCCGCCGGCCCGAGAGCGTCGGCGGCACGCCGGCGGCGCGGCTTATCCACCGGGAGACGAACCAGCTTCTGATCGGCCCCTATCTTGTCGACGCAGGCGGCGCAGTGCACGCCGTGCCGCCCAAGCAGATGGAAGGCAGGCTCTCCGCCGCCGCCCGCCACCTCACCGAGCCGGCCCGCAAGGCCTATGTCTACGACATGGAGGGGCTGCTCTACGAGCTCGATCTCCGGTCGTTCGAGCCGCGGCGGCTCTTCAGTCGGGCCGTGCCCGGCTGGCACGGCAAGGGAGCCTACTCCGGCCAGGGCGTGCTCGTGGTCGCCAACAACGGCGAGCATGCCGCCGGCACGGTCAACAAGTTCGAGCCCTTCCTCTACGCGGTGCCCAATACGCGGGCGAGCAAGGATGAGGCGGGGGTGCTCGCCGAGTGGGACGGAACCGAGTGGCGGCTCATCCGTCGCCGGCAGTTCACCGACGTCACTGGGCCCGGCGGTATCCACGGGCCGCCGACCGCCGACGCCCCGCTGTGGGCGATCGGCTGGGATGAGAAGAGCGTGCTGCTTCTGGTCCGCAGCGCCGCCGACGCGGCCGCCGGCCGCGAGCCCTGGCACACCTTCCGGCTGCCGATCGCCTGCGCGAGCTACACCGGCGACCACGGCTGGCACACCGAATGGCCACGGATCCGCGAGGTGGTGCCGGCCGCCGCGGGTCAGCCACCGCGATACATCCTCACGATGCACGGCAGCTGGTGCGAGCTGCCGGCCGGCTTCTCGGCCGAAAACCCCACCGGCCTGCGGCCGCTCTCTTCGCACCTCAAGATCACCGGCGACGTGGCGGCCTGGCAGATGTTGGGCCGCGAGCAGATCGTGTTCGGCTGCGACGACACGGCGAAGTCGGGCTTTCTGACGGCCCTGCAAAACTCCCGCAACGACTTGAACGGCCGCTCCAACTCGAATCTCTGGTTCACCACCTGGGAGGGCCTCCGGATGCTCGGCCGGCCGGGCGGGGTGGCGTATCTCTGGCGGCAAGAGCCGGTCACGGCCGGCATGCCGAGCGATCCCTTGCTCCTGGCCGGCGGCCCGGGCGGCTACGACAGCCGCGT
>CAYRNG010000127.1:0-7241 GCA_964425395.1 uncultured Candidatus Kuenenia sp.
GCACCGTCTACACCACCGCCACCAACCTGATCATCCTCCAGCTCGAGAAGGGCACCCTCCCGATCTACCAGCGCTGAGCCACCCCGCCCCCCCCTGACCACGCCCGCCCCATGACCACCCTGCACCCGCCCGCCGCCGCGGCCATCGACCGCCTCCACGCCGCCCACGATGCCATCCGCACCCAGCTCGCCCGGGTGATCGTCGGCCAGGAGAGTGTGATCGAGGAGCTCCTGATCAGCCTGTTCAGCCGCGGCCATTGCCTGCTCGAGGGGGTGCCGGGGCTGGCCAAGACGCTCCTCGTGAGCACGCTGGCCCGGAGCCTCGACCTCTCCTTCTCGCGGATCCAGTTCACGCCCGACCTGATGCCGGCCGACATCGTGGGCACCGACGTGCTCGAGGAAGACCGGGCCACGGGGCAGCGGCAGCTGCGGTTCCTGGAGGGGCCGCTGTTTGCCAACGTGGTGCTGGCCGACGAGATCAACCGCACGCCCCCCAAGACCCAGGCGGCGCTCTTGGAGGCGATGCAGGAGCGGCAGGTGAGCGTGGGCCGGTCGCGGCACCCGCTGCCCGATCCGTTCTTCGTCTTGG
Organism: uncultured Candidatus Kuenenia sp.; assembly: GCA_964425395.1. Classification (GTDB taxonomy): domain Bacteria; phylum Planctomycetota; class Planctomycetia; order Pirellulales; family UBA1268; genus QWPN01. The sequence continues at coordinate 589 of CAYRNG010000127.1, forward strand.
CGACGCAGAACCCGATCGAGCAGGAGGGCACCTACCCGCTGCCCGAGGCGCAGCAGGACCGGTTCATGTTCAAGGTCTTCATCCGCTATCCCTCGTTCGACGAGGAGTTCGAGATCGCCCGCCGGACCACCGGCCTGCCGGCCGAGGAGCCGCGGCCGGTGCTCTCCGCCGCCGATATCGTGGCCCTCCAGCAGGCCGTCCGGGGCGTGCCGGTGAGCGACCACCTCGTGCGCTACGCCCTGGCCCTGGTCCGCCAGACCCGCACCGGGGAGCCGGGCGTGCCCGACTTCGTCTCCGACCAGCTCGTCTGGGGTGCCGGCCCACGGGCGGTGCAGTTTCTGATCGTGGGGGCCAAGGCCCGGGCTCTCCTCCAGGGCCGTAGCCACGTGGCCGCCGAGGACCTCCGGGCCCTGGCGGCGCCGGTGCTCCGCCATCGGATCGTGGTCGGGTTCACCGCCGAGAGCGAGGGCGTGACCCCCGACGCGATCATCGAGCGGCTCATCGCCGGCACTCCCACGCACGAGGATGCACTCGCCCGTGATCCGCGGTTCCAGACGATATTTGCGTCCTGAGGCGGTCGCCCGCATCGCCCGGCTCGAGCTCCGCGCCCGCCGGGTGGTGGAAGGGGTGCTCGCCGGCCTCCACCAGAGCCCCTACAAGGGGCAGAGCGTGGAATTTCTCCAGCACCGGGAATACGTCCGCGGCGACGATCTCCGGCGGGTGGACTGGAAGGTCTGGGGCCGCCAGGACCGGCTCACCGTCAAGGAGTTCGAGGAGGAGACGAGCCTCCGGCTCACGCTCCTGGTGGACGGCTCGGCAAGCATGGACTACGCGCCACCCCCCGCCTCCAGCCGGCCCACGAAGTACGACCTGGCCGCCACCCTGGCCGCCAGCCTGGCCTGGCTGGCCCTCTCCCACGGCGACGCCGCCGGTTGCGGTGTGTTCGACGACCGGCTGCGGCGAAGCCTGCCGGCCCGGACCCGCAAGAGCCAGCTGGCCGAGCTCTGCGAGCTGCTCGAAGCCCCCCGCAACTCGGGCGGCAGCGACTTTCGGCCCGTCCTCCGCCAGCTGGCCGAGACGCTCCCGCCGCGGGGCCTGGTGGTGGTGATCTCCGACTTCCTCGGCGACCGCGAGGGGATCCTCTCGGGCCTCCGTCTCCTGGCCCGGCGGGGCCACGACCTGGCGATCCTCCACGTCATGGACGACGACGAGCTCGACTTCCCCTTCGAGGGGCCGACCCGGTTCGAGGGGCTCGAGTTGCCGGCCGAGCTGGCCTGCAACCCGCGGGCCCTGCGGGCCGGCTACCTCGAGGCGCTGGAGGCCTTCCTGGCCGACGTCCGCCGGCGGGCATCGAGCGTGCGGGCCGACAGCCTGCTCGTCCGCACGAGCGACCCGCCGGAAGCCACGCTCGTCAAGTTCCTGGCCCGCCGCGGCCGGCAAGCCATCTAAGCTCCATAACTCCGTCACGCCGGGACGGACTACCCCGCACCACCAACCACCACCGCCTCCACCCCCCGATGCCCGCCTTCGACTTTCTGCCGCTGCTCTGGTGGGGCCTGCCACTGGCCGCGGCGCCGCTTTTGATCCACCTCATCAACCTGCTTCGCTACCGGCGGGTCGAGTGGGCGGCGATGGAGTTTCTGCTGGCCAGCCAACGGAAGTACCGGACCCGGGTCCTGCTCCGGCAGCTTCTGCTCTTGGCCCTCCGGACCGCGGCGATCGCCGGGATCGTGCTGGCCCTGGCCCAGCCCCGCTGGAAGGCGGCGCTCGGCGGCCTGTTCGGCGGCCCGACCAGCCACCTCGTGCTCCTCGACGACAGCTACTCGATGGGCGAAGTGTCGGGCGGGCCGGCGGGGCAGGGGGGCGGCGGAGAGACGCCCTTTGACCGCGGCCGGCGAGTGGTCGAGCGGATCACGGCCGATCTCGCCGCCACGCCCGGCGCGGAGCTGGCCGTCGGACTCTTTTCAGAGCTGGCCGGCACCGCCACCGAGGCCAGACTCGCCGTGCCCCGACAGCCGGTGGGACCCCGGCTGGCCGAGGACCTCGCCCGACTGCGGCGGAGCTGGACGGCGGCCGGCCCGCTCGAGCCCTTGGCCTTCGCCGAAGCGGCCGCCGCCGACGGCGACGCCTCCCGGACCGTCTGGGTTGTGAGCGACTTCCGGGCCCGCGACTGGCGGAAGAGCGAGCCGGTCGAGCGGCTGCGGCGGCTGGCCGAGGCGGGGGCGAGCATCCGGCTCGTCGACTGCAGCCTCGAGCCGACGGCCGGCAACCTGACGCTCGAGCGGCTCGAGCCGGTCGGCGGCGTGCCGGCGGCCGGCGTGCTCCTGCCGCTGGAGGTCGAGGTTCGCAACGACGGCAGCCAGTCGGCCCGCGACGTGCTCGTCGAGCTCCGCGAGGACGGGGCCGCCCGGCCCGCCCTCCGGTTTCCCGAGGTGCCGGCCGGAGGCAGTCTGACCCGCCGGTTCGACACGCGGTTCGCCGAGCCCGGCGGCCACGTCGTCGAGGCCCGGCTGCCGGCCGACGTGCTTGCCGCCGACGATGTCAGGACCGCTGCGATCGAGGTCGTCGAGCAGGTGGAGGTGCTGCTCGTGGCCGACGATCCGGGTGCCAGCGGCCGGGCCGGCGACGCCTTCTACGTGGCCACGGCGCTGGCCCCCGGCCCGGCGGCGGCCACGGGGCTCAGGCCGCGGATCGAATCCCCGGCGGCGCTCGCCACGCTCGACCTGGCCCGCTTCGACTGCCTCTGGATCCTCGACGTCGAGCGGCTCGATGCCGCGGCGGGGGCGGCCCTCGAGGCCTACGCCCGAGCCGGCGGCGGGGTGGTCTTCTTCTGCGGTCCCCGGACCCGGGCCGAGGCGGTCAACCGCCAGCTGCACCGGGGCGGGGCCGGGCTCTTCCCGGTGCCGCTGGCGGGCCCCGTCGAGGTCCTGCCGGCGACCGGCCCCGATCGAGTGCCCGACATCGTGGTCGAGGAGCATCCCGTGGTGGCGGTGCTCTCCGGCCAGCGGAATCCGCTGCTCGACGCCGTCCGGGTGGAGCGGGTGATGGCCGTCGAGCGGGGCCTCGACGAGACGAGCCTCGTGGGGCTGCGGCGGCTGCTCTCGCTGCGGGCAGGCGGGCCGCTGGTGGTCGAGCGGCCCTTCGGCAAGGGGCTCGTGGCAGCGGTGCTCACCACGGCGGCCCCGGAATGGAACAGCTGGGCCCGCGGCAACCCGTCGTGGGTGGTGGTGATGCTCGAGCTCGAAAGCCATCTGGCCCGCAATCGCCGCCGGGCGGCCGACCTCACGGTCGGCGACGAGCTGGTGGTCAGGCTCGAGCCCGGCAGCGACGAGCCGGAGGTCGACTTTCTGGTGCCGCCCGACGGCTCCGTCGTGCGGCAGGCGGCGGCCCGCGCCGGCGCCGATGCCGGAGCCAGCCTCGAGGCCCGGCTCGTGACCGAGCGGCCGGGGGCCTACGCCGTCCGCTGGCGGTCGCTCGCCGGCGGCGAGCGGGAGCTCGTGACGGCAGCGAACGTCGATGCCGCCGAGGGCCGGCTCGAACGGATGGGCCGCGAGCGGCTGGAGCGTGCCCTGGCCGGCATCCCCTTCCGCTACGACGAGGCCGATGCACTCGACGGCGAGACCGACATGCTGGCCGGAGTGCCGCTGGCCCGGCCGCTGTTGCTCGCGCTGTTGGCGATCCTGGTGGCCGAGCAGGCAGCCGCCTTCGCCGCCAGCTACCACAGAGCGCCGGGCCGCCGGGGGCTGCCGACCGCCCGCCCGAGGGCCGCCTCGTGACGCCTTTGCTGCTCGGCACATCGCTCTGGTCCTGGGCCATCGCTGGCGGTGATTCCGCCGGCGGCAACGGCCTCCGGCACCGGTTCACCAGCCGGCTCATCGACGGCTTCGATCAGTGGTGGCAGCCGCCGGCGGCGGTGGCGGCCGCGGTCGGGATCGCGGCGGTCGTGATCTGGATGTATCGCCGCGACGCCGGGGAGCTCTCGCGGCCCCTGCGCGGCCTGCTCACGCTCCTCCGGCTGGCGGCGGTGGCCGCGATCCTGGTGGCCTGCCTCGACGTCGAGCGGGTCGCCGAGCACGAGATCGAGTTTCCCTCGCGGGTGGCGGTGCTCGTCGACTCGAGCGGCAGCATGTCGCTGGCCGACGCCGCCTCAGGCGGGAGCGAGCGGGGCGGGAGCGAGCCGGCCGATCCCGCCGCCGTGCCGCCGGCCGCGGCCACCCGCAGCGAGCAGGCGCTCGGCATCCTCGACGCCGGAGGCCTGCTCGAGGCCCTCCGCCGCCGGCACGAGGTTTCGATCTGGCGGTTCGATGCCGATGCCGAGCCGCTGGCCACACTGCCTCGGTCGCAGGCAGCTGCCACCGAGCCGGCGGCCGACTGGCGGGCGGCCCTCGTGCCCCAGGGGAGCGAGACCCGGATCGGCGAGGCGGTCGCCCGGCTCTTCGACCGGGAGCCGGCCGGCACGCTCGCCGGCGTGATCCTGCTCAGCGACGGCGGCCACAATGCCGGCCTCGATCCGCTGGCCGCCGCAGCGGCCCTCGGGCGGGCGGGTGTGGCCCTCGAGCCGATCGGCCTCGGCAGCGATGTCCTGCCGGCCAACGTTCGAGTGGCCGACGTGCTCGCCCCGGCCCGCGTCTTTCCCGGCGATGGCTTCGCCGTCACCGCCTACCTCCAGGCCCAGGGCCTCGCCGGCCGCGCCGTGCCGGTGGAACTCTGGGAACAGCCGCTTGCCGAGGGAGCCCCCGCGGCCGATCCGGCCGCTGACCCATCCGTGGCGGCGGTCGCCGGCGGGCGGCTGATCGACACCCGCGACGTGGTGCTCGCGGACGACGGCGAACTGGCAGCGGTGCGGTTCGACGTGGCCGGCCTGCGGCCCCCGGGCAGCCGGCAGGTGGTGGTGCGGGTCCGGCCCCCCGCCGAGGATCGCAGCCCCCGGGACGACACCGGCTCGGCGGCAGTCGAGGTGGTCGATCGGGTCACCCAGGTGCTCCTCATGGCCGGCGGCCCCGGGCGGGAATACCAGTTCATGCGGAACCTCCTTCACCGCGACCCGAGCTTCCAGGTGGACGTGCTCCTGGGCACGGCGGCCCCGGGTGTTTCCCAGGACGCGCGGCGGATCCTCGACGGCTTTCCTCCGGCCGACGCGGCCCTGGCGGCCTACGACGCGGTGGTGGCGATCGACTACGACTGGCGAAGCCTCGACCCGGCGGCGATCAGCCGGCTCGAGCGGTGGGTGGCCCGCGAGTCGGGAGGCCTGGTGCTCATCGCGGGCGGCGTGCACATGGACGCCTGGCTCGGCGACACCGCCACCCGGCCGCTGCGGGGGCTCTTTCCGGTCGAGCTTCGCCGCCCCGGCCAGCTCTCCACCGGCACCGCCGGCGAGGAGGAGCCGATGCCGCTCGAATTCACCCGCGACGGCCTGGAGGCCGAGTTTCTCTGGCTGGCCGCCGGCCGCGAGGCCAGCCGCACCGTGTGGGCCGACTTCCCCGGCGTGTTCTCCTGCCATCCCGCCGGCGACGCCAAGCCGGGGGCCACCGTCTACGCCCGCGTGGCCCGACCCGGGGCCGCCGCGGGCGAGCCCCGCCGGATCTACCTGGCCGGTCAGTTCTACGCCGCCGGCAGCGTGCTCTATGTCGGCTCGGCCGAGCTCTGGCGGCTGCGAAGCGTGCAGGCCGACGCCTACGATCGGCTCGTGCCGCAGCTGGTGCGGCACGTCTCCCAGGGCCGGCTCGCCCAGGGATCGCGGCGGGCCCGGCTGCTCGTCGATCGCGACCGCTATCCCGTCGGGGCCGCCGTGCAAGTGCGGCTGGTGATCGCCGACGAGGGGCTGTTTGCGGCCGCCGCCAGCCGGCCCCCGGTCTGCCGCGGCATCGGCCCGGACGGCGAGCTGGTGACGATCCCGCTGGCGGCCGAGCCCGATCGGCCCGGCACGCTGGCCGGCTCGTTCGTGGCCGGCCGGGAGGGCCCCTGGCGAATCGAGGTCGATGCGGCGGCGGGCCTGGCGGGCGAGCCGCTCGTCCGCCGGCTGCAGGTGCAATTGCCCGACCGCGAGCTGGCCCGGCCCCGGCTCGACCGCGGCCTCCTCGAGCAGCTCGCCAAAGCCACCGGCGGCACCGCCCGGTTCCCGGCCCCGGGCCAGTGGTCGGCAGCCGACACCGAGGCGGTCGTCGCGGCCCTCCCCGACCGCTCCCGCCGCGAGTACGAGTCGGCCGCCGCCGATCTCGACTTCAAGCGGCAGCTCAACACCGCCCTCTTGGCGGCCGGCTGCGGCTGCCTCTGCCTGGAGTGGATCATCCGCCGGCTCGCCCGGCTGGCCTGAGCGACACGCCCCGAGACCCCGCATGAACGAAACCATCACCATGACGGATGATCACGCTCATCGCGCACGTGGGTCGGCGTTGCCCGTGCCATCCCGCCGGACGCTCCCCGGGGACTGTCCCCGCCGCGGGGACTGTCCCCCTTCCCCCTTCAGCCGCGGGGACTGTCCCCCTTCGGCATCCTGCCTTCCGGTCGCTCGATCCGCTCTCCGCTCCAACGCACCGTCCCCTGGCTTGCGCCAGGGGTTTCTATGCGCGTGCATCCCGCGGTCCCAAAAAAACCCCGGGCGCGAGCCCGGGGACGGTGGGTCCGAAGCTCATCCCGCCCCCCACAGCCGCCCC
>CAYRNG010000128.1:0-4586 GCA_964425395.1 uncultured Candidatus Kuenenia sp.
GTCGGTGGCGGCCACGGCCTCGAGGTCGATGAGCGTGGTGACGCCGTCGGGCCGCCGGGCCAGGCCGGTGATGAACCGGATGTCGACGGCGACGCCGAAGTCGGGGGGCGGGGCGATGTCGGCCTCGGTGAGCGTCGCCACGTCGGCCACGCCATCCACGACCGCCGCGTAGGGCCGCACGCCCCCGGCCGCCGCGGCCACCTGGGCCACGATGATGCAGGTCCGGTCGTGGTCGGGGGCCGCCGGGAAGCCGAACCGGACCCGCAGATCGATGATCGGGATCACCTTGCCGCGGAGGTTGATCACGCCCCGCACGTGCGGCGGCATGCCGGCCACCGGCGTGATCGGGCAGAGGCGGATGATCTCGCGGACCGCCAGCACGGGCAGGCCGTAGGTCTCGCCGGCCAAGGTGAAGGTGAGGTACTTGCCGGGGCGGGCCAGGGGCTCAGGCTCGCCGGCCGGCGGGGGAGAGGAGGCGTGGGGCATCTCATGTCGGCGGTCAGGCCGCCGTCTCCGTCGAGGATCGTCGGCCGAGCCGGACGAGATTGGTGGCGTCGAGGATCAGCCCCACCCGGCCGTCCCCCAGGATCGCGGCGCCGGCGAAGAGCGTGCCGCCGGCAAATGTCTCGCCCAATGACTTGATGACCACTTCCTGCTTGCCGAGCAGCTCGTCGACCAGCAGGCAGCGGCGATCGTTGCCCGCTTCGAGGACGACCACGATCCCCGCCGCCGGGACGGCCTCGCCGGCGAGGCCCAGCTGGCCCGCCAGCCGCACCAGCGGCACCCGCTGGCCGCGGACCTCGACCAGCTCGCCCCGGCCGTGGACGGTGGCCACCTGCCCGGGCAGACAGCGGAACGACTCCCGGACGGCCAAGGCCGGGATCACGAACCGCTGGCCCGCCACGGCCACGACGAGCCCCTCGATGATGGCCAGAGTGAGCGGCATGTAGATCGTGAACACGGTGCCCCGGCCGAGCACCGACTCGACCTCGACCTTGCCGCGGACCCGCTCGACGTTGCGGCGGACGACGTCGAGGCCGACGCCCCTGCCCGAGAGGTCGCTGACCTGCTCGGCCGTGGAAAAGCCGGGGGCGAAAATCAGCTCGAGCGTGTCGCGGAGGTCGAGCCCGGCGTCGGCCGCGACGATCCCCCGCTCGATCGCCTTGGCCCGAATCCGGACCGGATCGAGGCCTCGGCCGTCGTCGGAGATCCGCACCACCACGAAGCCCCCCTGGTGGAAGGCTTCGAGCGTGATCGTGCCAGCCCGCGGCTTGCCGGCGGCGGCCCGTGCGGCAGGCGGCTCGATCGCGTGGTCGGCGGCGTTGCGAACCATGTGCATGAGCGGATCGCCGATTTCCTCGATCACCGTCCGGTCGAGCTCGGTCTCCTCCCCCTCCACCACCAGGCGGATCTCCTTGCCGAGCTGGGCGGCCGTGTCCCGCACGAGCCGGCCGAGCTTCTGGAAGGCGCCGCGGATCGGCACCATCCGCATCGCCATCGCCGTCCGCTGGAGGTCGGTGGTGATGCCCCGCAGCTGGGCCAGCGAGCGGGTCAGCCCCTCGTCGCCGCGGCCGGCCGCCTGGACGACCATCGACTGGGCGATGACAAGCTCTCCCACGAGGTCGAGGAGGCTGTCGAGCTTGGCGGTATCGACCCGCACCGAGCCGGCCGAGGCCGCCGCCGGCCGGGCCGACGGCGGCTGGCTGACGGCAACGGGAGTCTCGGGCTGCGACGGGGCAGGGGGCGGGACAGGGGGCGAGGCTGCCTCGGGGGCCGCCGGAGCGGGAGCAGGCGGCATAGGGGCAGCCGCCACGGGAACGGCTGGCGGCGGGGCAACCGCTGCCGGAGCCGCCGCGGCTGGCCGGGCAGCAGGCTTGGCCGGCAGGGGCACCGTGCCCGGTGCCGGGGCGGCCCCGCTGCCGCCGGTCGCGGCAAGCAGAGCATGGACCCGCTCGATGATCGCCGGCACCGGCAGCGGAATCGCCCGGCCGGGCTCGCGGCCATCGAGCTGGCGGACCGTCTCGGCCACATACTGGGCCACCGCGTCGGCGCCGGCGAGCACGACGTCGATCGCCTCCCGGTCGAGGGGCCGGCTGCCCCGGCGGGCGGCGTCGAGGAGCGATTCGAGCTCGTGGGTCAGCCGCTGGAGCACGACGAGCTTCATCACCGCCGCGTTGCCCTTGAGCGTGTGGAAGCTGCGAAACACCGTGGCCAGCGTGTCGGCGTCGGCCGGCGCCGTCTCGAGGACGAGCACGCCCTGCTCGATGTCCTGGAGCAGCTCCTCGGCCTCCGCGCAGAAGAGCCGCATCATCTCGGCATCCCAGCTGTCGGGCAGCACCTTAACCGGCTGGGTGGCGGCGTCGGCGGCGAGCACAGGCTTCCGGGGCGGGGCGAGGTCCGCCGCCGGCGCGGCGGCCGCGGCTGCCAGCGGCGGAAACGCCGCGGGCCAGGGGGGCAGGGCAGCCTCGCGGCTTAAGGCCGTGAGGGCCTCTTCGGCCCAGGGATGCCAGAGGCCTAGCTTCTCGACCAGGTCAGCCGCCGGCCCCGCAAGCCAGCCACGGGCGGCCGCGATCGCGGCCGCAAACTCCGCGGGCATGTCGGTGCCGGCGGCCGCAGCCAGTTGGTCGAACAGGGCCGTCAGCGAGTCGGCAGGTGCGGCCGCTGCCGGATCGAGAAAGGCCAGCTCCAGGCCGATCTTCCGCAGCCGGTCGCGGAGCTGGTCGATCGAGTGGTCCGAGGGCATGGCTGAGGTGTACCGCAGGCAGCGGCCGGGACGTCCGGGGCCGCTCTCGAAAATCGTAGCTTGCGGCGGGAGGCGGCCGCCGGAATCAGCGGGAAAAGCCGCGGGGGCCGCCGGATTGTGCTGTTCGTGCCGGCCCTGCGGCTGCTCCCGCCGGGGCAGGGAAACGCAAACTAGACTTTCGAGCCTGCCTGCCAGGCGGCCGAATCGCTCGACCTTCGGGAGCCGTCCATGAACACCCTGCAACGCCTCACGCTCACCACGATCGGGCCGGTGCTCGGCCTCCTCGTGCTCTCGCTCGTGGCGTTCTGGAACCAGCAGTCGCTGAGCCAGGCCCGGCAAAACCGCTACGAGTCGTACCGGCTGGCCAACGAGCTGCGGCGGAGCTCCGACGAGCTCACCCGCACCGCCCGCACCTACGTGGTGACCGGCGACCCGGCCTACGAGGCGGCCTATTGGGGCATCCTCGCCGTCCGCAACGGCGAGGCTCCCCGCCCCGACGGCCGCACGGTGGCCCTCCGCACCCTCATGGAGCGACAGGGTTTCACCCGGGCCGAGCTCCTCAAGCTCGAGGAGGCGGAGGACAACTCCAACGCCCTGGTGACCACCGAGACGATCGCCATGAACGCCGTCAAGGGCCGCTTCGCCGACGACCGCGGCGGGTACACCCGCGAGGGCCAGCCCGACTTCGAGCTGGCCCGGCGGATCATGCACGACGAGCAGTATCACGCCGACAAGACCCTGATCATGGATCCAATCGGCGAGTTCGAACAGATGATCGACGCCCGCACCGAGGCGGAGGTGCAGACGATCCGCCGCCGGAACGACCTGATCATGCTCTTGATCCTCGGCCTGGCGGCATTGGCCAGCGTCATCACCTGGCTCGCGATCTCCCGCCATGGCCGCGAGCTGCGGGAGGCGATCGACCAGCTGGCGAGCACGGCCGGCAACGTCGATGCCGGCGCCACCCAGGTTGCAGCGGCCAGCCAGTCGCTCGCCCAGGGGGCCAGCGAGCAGGTGGCGGCCGTGGAAGACATCGCCGCCTCGGCCCGCGAGACGAGCAGCATGGCCACCGAGAACGCCCAGCGGACCCAGACGGCGGCCGAGGTCGTCGGCCAGGAGCGGGAGAAATTCGGCGAGGCGGTGGACCGGCTCGGCGAGATGGTGCACGCCATGGAGGCGATCGACGAGGCGGGGGGCCGGATCTCGAAGATCAACAAGGTGATCGACGAGATCGCCTTCCAGACCAACATCCTGGCCCTCAACGCCGCGGTCGAGGCCGCCCGCGCCGGCGACGCCGGGCTCGGCTTCGCCGTCGTGGCCGACGAGGTTCGCAGCCTGGCCCAACGGTCGGCCCAGGCGGCCCGGGAGACCGCCGCCCTGATCGAGGAGTCGATCTCCCGGGCCCACTCCGGCCGCGAGAAGGTGGCCGACGTGTCGGCGGCGATCGCGATCCTGGCCGAGCAGTCGGCCAAGGTCCGCACGCTCGTGGCCGAGGTCCACGGCGGCAGCCGGGAGCAGCACCGGGCGGTGGAGCGGATCGGGGAATCGCTGGGCCAGATCGAGCAGGTCAGCCAGGCGGCGGCCGCCGGCGCCGAGCAGGGCTCGGCCTCGGCCGAACAGCTCAGCGCCCAGGCAGGCGCCCTGCTCGACGTTGTGGCGGCCCTGGGCCGCATGGTGGGCCGCTGAAGCCGCCCTCGTAGCGGCGGGTTTTCAACCCGCCGGCCAGTTGGGGCTGCCCCTTGTAGCGGCGGGTTTTTAACCCGCCGGCCAGTTGAGGCTGCCCCTTGTAGCGGCGGGTTTTTAACCCGCCGGCCAGTTGAGGCTGCCCCTTGTAGCGGCGGGT
>CAYRNG010000129.1:0-2999 GCA_964425395.1 uncultured Candidatus Kuenenia sp.
CGGAGGCAGGATGCCGAAGGACGGTTTCCATCGAGCGAGCTGGAGGCAGGATGCCGGAAGCGAGCGTCCGGCGAGATGGCACGGGCAACCCCGACCCACGGTTGGGGCTTGGCTTCGGGGGCATGCCAAAAGGGGACAGTCCCCGCGGCGGGGACAGTCCCCAAGCGAGCATCCGGCGGGATACAATTCCGCCGCTCCAGGGGGCTGCGTCAACTGGCCCGGGGCGGGTCGTCTTGGTAGATCCGATACTTCTTGGTCACCAGGGCCCCGCCCCGCTCGAGGGTTCGCTTCGAGAGGTGGTTGCTCTCCAGCACCCAGGAGAACTCCGTCTCCACCATGCCCCAGTCGAGCACCGGCTGCACGAGGGCCGCCATCAACACCAGCCCCACGCCCCAGGCCTGATACTCGGGCACGACGTTGGTGCTGATCGCCCGCATCCGCTTGATGGCCTGCTTGTTCCAGAGCAGCCGGATGAAGCCGAAGGGGAAGAGGCGGCCGTTGATTGCCTTGATCCGGGGGTTGTAGTCGAGCAGGCAGAAGGCGGTGCCGACCGGCTTGCCATCCACCTCGGCGACCAGGGCCAGTTCCGGCACGATCAGGTGCTTGAGGCTCGTGGCCATGTGCTTGACCTCACCGTCGCTGAGCGGCACGAAGCCCCAGGTGCCGCCCAGGCTCGAGTTGTAGATCTCGAGAAACATCCGCACCTCGTCGTCGAACCGGCGGCGGTCAAGGGGCCGGACCGTGACGCCGAACCGCTCCTTGACCCCCTCCACCATCACCCCGAGCTTGGAGTCGAGCGAGGCGAGCATCGAGGTCTTGCCCATAAAGGCATACAGATCCTCGATCTTGCCGAAGCCGTTCTCCTCGACGAGCCCGGCGTAGTAGGGCCGGGCGTGGGTCATCATGAAGAACGGGGGCGTGTCGAAGCCCTCGATCAGGAGGCCGCACTCGTAGTTGAGCGAGGGATTCGCCGGGCCGCGGATCGCCGTCATTCCCTGGCCGTGCAGCCAGTCGGCGGCGGCCCCGAACAGGGCCCGGGCGGCGGCGGGGTCATCTTCGCATTCGAAGAACCCGAAGAAGCCGCGGTTTTCGCCATACCGTGTGACGTGGCCCGCGTTCACGATCCCCGTGATCCGGCCGACGTCGCGGCCACCGCGGCGGGCCAGGAAGGAGCGGCTCCGCGACCGCTCGTAAAATGGATGCGGCCGGAAGCCGAGGAGCTCCTCCTGGGCGTGGAGGAGGGGCGGCATCCAGCAGGAGTCGGCCGCGTAGATCCGCCAGGGGAGCCGCAGGAACCGCTTCTGCTGGGCCCGCGTCTCCACGGGCTCGATCACCACGTCCACGATCCTGGCGGGCTGTCTGCCCGCCCCAGGGGTCTCGTTGCCGACGGCCGCAAAGCATTGCCGCCTCACGACTTCGGCGCATCTTGGGGCGGGGGCCGTACGGGCGTCAACCTCGGCAGATCAGGAAGGCCGTCAAAGTCGCCCACCCCCCCCGTCCGAAATAGAATGGACGGCGGGATCGTCCGATGGAGCGCTCGGCCCGGCCAGTCGTTTGTGGCCCGTTTTCGAGCCTGGGATTCGTCCGATGATCGCCCCCCGTGCTGCCCATCTCTCCGGCGAGTGCCTCGTCACGGGGGCGACCGGCTTGGTGGGCAACAACCTGGTCCGTCAGCTCCTGGCCCGCGACGTCGGGGTGCGGGTGCTGGTCCGAACCTCGAGCCCGGTGGCCGAGCAGGCCCTGGCCGGCCTGGCAGTGGAGCGGGTGACCGGTGACCTGGCCGATGAGGCGGCCCTCGAGCGGGCCCTGGCGGGCGTTGACTGGGTCGTGCATGCCGCGGCCCACGTCCATTGCGGCTGGCGGCAGGCCGGCGCGATGTGGGAGGTCAATGTCGAGGGGACGCGACGGCTGGCTCGGGCGGCCCGGCGGGCCGGAGCCCGGCTGGTGCATGTCTCGAGCGTCGATGCGATCGGCCTGCGGCCCGACGGCCAGCCGGCCGACGAGGAGACGCCTCCCGGCGGGATGCCCGAGACTCCCTATGTCGTCACCAAGCGGGAGGCCGAGGCGGCTCTTCTCGGGGAGATCGATCGCGGCCTCGATGCGGTGATCGTCAACCCCGTCTACATGCTCGGCCCTTGGGACTGGAAGCCTTCGAGCGGCCGGATGCTCCTGGAGGTGGGTGCCGGCAAGGGGCTCTTCGCCCCGCCGGGGGGCAACGATTTTGTCGATGTCCGGGACGTGGCAGCCGGGATCCTGGCGGCCCTGGAACTGGGCCGCACGGGTCGGCGGTACATCCTCGGCGGCCACGGGCTGAGCTATCTCGACGCCTGGCGGCTGATGGCCCGCGTGACCGGCCGGCTCCAGCCGCTCGGCCTGGCTCCGCGGCCCTGCGTGCGGCTGGCCGGCTGGCTGGGCGACCTGGCGACGGCCCTCAGCGGCCGGGAGGGCGACCTCAACTCCGCGGCCACGGCGATGTCGCTCGTCGATCACAACTTCTCCTGCCGCCGGGCCCAGGACGAACTGGGCTACTCCTTCCGGCCCCTGGAAGACACGGTTCAGGACGCCTGGGATTGGTTCGTGGCCCGCGGCTACGCCAAGGCCCTCCGGCCGGCGGTCGCCCGGTAGGGCCGGCGGGTAAACTGCCACCTGATTGCCCGGTGTCCGTCCGGTTGCCCCGCCCATGTCGCACATTCTCGTCGTCGAGGACGAAGAGCACCTCGCCTTCGGCATCAAGTTCAACCTCGAGGCCGACGGGCATGCCGTCACCGTGGCGGGGGACGGCCAGGCGGCCCTGGCGGCAGTCGAGGCGGCCGCCCCGCCGGTGGAGTTGGTGGTGCTCGACATCATGCTCCCGGGGATGAGCGGCTACGCCGTCTGCGAGGCGATCCGCCAGGCGGGCAACGACCTGCCGGTCGTGATGCTCACTGCCCGGACCCTCGTCGAGGACCGGATCCGCGGCTTCGACGCCGGCACAGACGTCTACCTCCAGAAGCCGTTCG
>CAYRNG010000130.1:0-7868 GCA_964425395.1 uncultured Candidatus Kuenenia sp.
AGCGGCTCCGGTTCATCTACCGGGAGCTGCTCGACGCCTACTTCGGGGCCGACTTCGCGATCGACCGCGAGCTCGAGCTCGAATGCCTGCGGATCCCCCACTTCTACTCGGCGTTCTACGTCTACAAGTATGCGACCGGCCTGGCGGCGGCAATCACCCTGGCCAAGCGGGTGGCGGAGAACGAGCCCGGAGCCTTGGCCGCCTACCTCGGCTTCCTCAAGGGGGGCTCGTCGAAGTGGCCCCTCGACCTGCTGCGGGACGCGGGGGTCGATCTCGAGAGCCCCGAGCCCGTGGCCACGGCCCTGACGCGGTTCGGCGAACTCGTGGACGAGCTCGACGGGCTGGTGTAACGCCCGGCGGGATGGACAGGCTTTGCCTGCCCGCTAGGGTCATCCCGCCGCTCCATGGGGCGTGCGCTGCGCGTCCTGTGGTGTGGATGGCGGGGTGGTCTTCATTCCCACCGTCCCCGGGCTCGCGCCCGGGGTTTCTATTGGATCCCCGGGCTCGCGCCCGGGGTTTCTATTGGATCCCCGGGCTGGCGCCCGGGGTTTCTATTGGATCCCCGGGCTGGCGCCCGGGGTTTCTAGGGCACATAGAAACCCCTGGCGCTAGCCAGGGGACAGTGCGTTAAAGCGGAGGCATGCCGAAAGGGGACAGTCCCCGAAGCGGGGACAGTCCCCGGGGTCAGGCCGTCGTGCGGGCGAGCTCGACGAGCGACCGGACCAGGAAGCCGGTGCCGCCGCCGTCGGTCCAGGGGCGGGGCTTCTCGGCGAAGGCCGGGCCGGCGATGTCCACGTGGGTCCAGGGGGTGTCCCCCACGAACCGCTCCAAGAACTTGGCGGCCGTGATCGCCCCGCCCCAGCGGCCCTCGCCGACGTTCTTGATGTCGGCCACATCGCTCTTGATCTGCTCGCCGAAGTCCGCGTCCATCGGCAGCTGCCAGACCGGCTCCCCGACGCTCCGGGCCGCGGTCGCCAGGGCGTCGCAGCAGGGCTGGTCGTTGGTGAACAGGCCGGCTGTGTCGTGGCCGAGGGCCACCAGGCAGGCGCCGGTGAGCGTGGCCAGGTCGATCATCCGGGCAGGGCCGAGGCCGCGAACCACGTCGAGCACGTCGGCCAGCACCACCCGGCCCTCCGCGTCGGTGTTGTGGATCTCGATCGTGGTGCCGCTGCGGGCGGTGATCACGTCGCCGAGCTTGTAGGCGGCCGGGCCGGTCATGTTCTCGACCAGGCCGATGCCGGCGGCCACGTCGATCGGCAGCTTCAGGGCCGCGATCGTGGCGATCGCCCCCAGCACGCTCGCCCCGCCGGCCATGTCCATCTTCATGCCCATCATCGCCTCGGAGGGCTTGAGCGAGAGGCCGCCGGAGTCGAAGGTCACCCCCTTGCCCACCAGGGCCAGATCGGGGTGGTCGCCACTAGCCCGGGGGCGGCCCCGGTAGCGAAGCAGGACCAGCCGGGGCGGCCTGATGCTGCCGCGGGCGACCGCCAGGAGGGCCTCGCACCGCTCGCGACGGAGCCGGTCCTCGTCCCAGATCTCGATCTCGAGGCCCGTCCGCCCGGCGATGGCTGCCGCCTCCTCGGCGAACGACTCCGGATAGAGGTGATCGGGCGAGGCGTTGACGAGCCGGCGGGCCAGGTTGACCCCGTCGGCGAGCGTCGTGCCCCGGGCCACGGCCCCGGGATCGGCCCCGGTCCAGAGGCTGGTGCCGAACCGGGTCCGCTTCGGCTCGGCGCGGTAGAGATCCTGGCCCACCATGCCCACGGCGGCGCCGGCCACTGCCTGCTCGAGCCAAGCGGTGCTCCAGGCCGGGTCGGCCAGAAACGCCACCCGGCTCCGCGGCCGGCCGGCCAGGTGACGCGCGGCGGCGGCCGCGGCCCGATAGACCACGCCGGCGTCGACCTCCTCGCGGCGGCCCAGGCCCACCACCAGCACCTGCCCGGCCCTGAGGCCAGCTGGGGCGAGCACCGGCACGCACTCATACCGCCGGCCGGCGAGTTCCCCCGCCGCGGCCAGGCGGGCGAGCGTGCCGCCGGTGGCCGCATCGACGGCCGCGATCCCGGCACTGCCCACGCCCCCCTCGGTGAGGAACACGACGATCGCCTCGGCGTCGATCGCGGCGGGGGCAAGAGCGGGGGCGGCTTCGATGAGCCCGGCGGTGCCGGCGGGCAGGAACTCACGCGTCATGACGAATGGTCTCCGGGGATGGGCAGTGTTGTACCGCCGGGGAGGGCTGTGCGTCGCCCCAGGAGCGGGACGAGGAGGGTCAGGAGCACCGGCAGGACGACGAGGTTGCCGGCCAGGCCCCCGAGGAGCGTCAGGCAGGAGAGCCAGCCGAAGGAGACCGTCGGCATGAAGCCGCTGGTGGTCAGCGCCAGAAAGCCCGTCGCCAGGGCGAGGGTCGAGAAGATCATCGCCCGCCCGGCGGTGCGGTGGGCGGCATGGAGGGCGGGGGCCACGCCTCCCCCGGCGGCCAGCTGCCGGCGGAAGGCGGCGATGTAGTGGATCGAGCTGTCCACCGAGAGGCCGAGCGAGACCGCCGCGATCATGGCCGTGCCCATGTTGACCCGCACCCCTGCCCAGCCGAGCAGGCCCAGGACCACGAAGATCGGCAGCCCGTTGGGCACCAGCGCCACGGCCCCCAAGAGCGGGCTCCCGAAGGCGACCGAGAGGAGCAGGAAGATCCCCACCGCGGCGATCGCGAAGGTCAGCCACTGATCGGCCAGGAGCCGCTCGACGAGCGTGGCCAGGAGGACGAAAAATCCGGTCACCTCGCCGCCGCCTGTCCCCGGCTCGTCCCCGGTCGGATCTCCCCCGGCGGCCCCGCCCGGAAACTCCTCGGCCACGATCCGCCGCACGTCGGCGATGATCGCCCGCTTGGCGGCGGCGGGCTGCCGCTCGCGGGCCCGGAGCATGACCCGCAGCCAGGTGCCTCCCGTGAGCGGATCCTGGCCCACGAGGGCACCGGCCAGTTCCGGCAGTTGCCGCTTGAGGAGGTTCAGGGCCTGGCCGACCGCCCAGTCGCCCAGCGGGGCGAGCGGGATCGGCGAGACCGCCGCGACCACGTCGGCCACGCTCATGACTTTGGTGAGGGCCGGA
This sequence comes from uncultured Candidatus Kuenenia sp., assembly GCA_964425395.1. Taxonomy (GTDB): domain Bacteria; phylum Planctomycetota; class Planctomycetia; order Pirellulales; family UBA1268; genus QWPN01. The sequence continues at coordinate 3,100 of CAYRNG010000130.1, forward strand.
GTCTCCCCCGTGGTCACCTCGGTGCGGAGCCGCTCCTCGAGCCGGCCGACTCGGCTGAGCATGCCGCCGGTGACCTGGCCCTCGACCGGCACGAGCACGTCCCAGACCCCGGCGCCCCCCAGCCGCGACTCGACCAGCTCGTAGGCCGAGACCGTCGGGCTGTCGGGGCGGAAGTTGCGGGGGAAGTCGGTCTCGACCTCGAGCCGGGAGAGCCCCGCGACGGCGACTGCCACCGCCACCGCGACGCCGGCCAGGATCGGCCGCGGATGCCGCACGATCCGGCGGACGAGCCGGTCGAGGCCGAGCTCGAGGGCCGACTCGCCCCAGGGCCGCCGGGGGTCGGCGTCGAACCGGCCGGCCAGGGCCAGAAAGGGCAGCACCAGGGCCACCGCCACGAGCACGAGCCCCGCCCCCAGGGCCGTCATCACTCCGAAGTCGTGGACCGGCCCGACCTGGCTGGCCACGAGCGAGCCGAAGCCCACCACGTCGGTGGCGATCGCCCCGCAGATCGGCCAGAGCAGCAGGGCCAGGCTCCGGCGGAGCGCCTCGGCCGGCTCGTGACCGGCATCCCGCTGCAGCCGGTAGGCGACGATCACGTGGGTCACCGTGGCGATCGCGACCACGGTGATCATCGCCGAGAGCATCGTGGAGACCATCGTCAGCTCGAGGCCCGCCACCGAGAGCAGCCCCCGGGTCGTCCAGAGGGCGGTGAGCACGACACCCATCGGCACCACCACCCACCGCAGGCTGCGGAAGAAGAACAACAGCACCCCGCCGGTCAGGGCCACGCTCGCCCAGGCCAGCACCGTGCCGTCCCACTCGAGCATCGCGAAGCCGTCGCGGAGCATCGCCGGCTCGCCGGCCACGGTGCCCGAGGGATAGCCCGCCATGATCTCCCGCAGAGCGTCGATCGTGCCGGCCCGCGAGACGGCCTGCTGGCGGGCCGTGATGAGCGTGGGGGCGAGGGGCTCGAGGGTGCAGGCCACCGCGACGGTCCGCTGGTCGGCTCCCACGACGTAGCCTGTCATCAGGGCCACCAGCCGGCGGGCCGTGGGGCTCGTGTCGAGCTTGATGATCCGGCCGCCAAGCGGCGTGGTGGCCAGGCTGGTCGCCGCCGCGATGCCCGGCAGGGCCCGCAGCTGGGCGGTGACCGCGGCCAGCCGGGCGACTCCTTCGGGCGTGAATAGATCGGGATCCTCGTAGGCCGCCAGCACCGTCTCGCTGCCTCCGAAGGTGCGGGCCATCCGGGCGTAGGGCACGAGCGCCGGATCGGCCCGGTCGAACATCGCGTCGATCGAACGGGAGAACCGCAGGTGGCGGGCCCGCTCGACCGAGAGGCCAACGAGCACGACCGCCAGAACCGCCAAGGGCATCCGCCAGCGGACGAGCCAGGCGGCGATCCGGTCGGCAGCCCGGGGCGGGGGGGCAACGGGCGGGGACTGGCAGACCTCGGGCACGGCGGCGACTCGCTGAGACGAAGGGGCGCAGGCAGGCTGGCGGGCCGGTGAACGCCGAGTCCCGAAGTTTACCGAGGCCGCCACCGCCGCGGGCCAGCCTGCCCGATCTGCCGGTCGCGGCCTTGCCGACTCCCCGCCGGCCCCGCCGTCGCCGGCCGTCCCGCCGGGCTCTGCCGGGCCGGGGCCGAGGCAGCCCCGCCGGGCCGCTAACCCTCGGGCTTGACACGACTTGCGGGCCGCTTTCGCCGGCCGCCACGGCTTGACCGCGTTTCACGGATTCTCCTATGGTCCCGCGGCTTTTTTCCCGCCGTTTTCCCCGCGCCAGGTTCCCCGAGCCTCGACGAGCAGCGTGCGCCCACTTTCCCTCCCCGCCACCGTTCCCCGAAGACGCTTCCGCGCGCGAGCGTGGCTGCGGACGGGGCTGGCGGTCGGTCTGGTGGCGATCCTGTGGGGCGGCGGCCCCGCCGGCCGCGCCGCGGACGGGCCGCTGCCGCCGCGGTCGAGCGCAGGGGCGCTCGCCGACCTGCCGGCCCGCGGGCTGGCCGCGGCGATCGCCGAAGCGTCGCACGTCGAGGTGCCGGCCGTCGATCCGGCCGAGCGGATCAAGATCACCGCCACCCAGGCCGCCCGCTGGACGGAAGGCGAGTACGAAGTCTGGCACCTCACCGGCGGCGTCACGATCGAGCAGGGGAGCACGCGGGCCAAGGCCCACGAGGCGGTGGCCTGGATCGAGCAAGCGGCCGACACCGAGTCGGCGGCGGCGCCGCGGATGCGGACGATGCTCGTGCGGATGGCCGGCGACGTGCGGGTCTCGACGAGGGCCGGCGCGGAGGCGGGCGCGGCGAGCGTCCGCGGCCCCCGCTGGACCGGCCGGTTCTGGTACCTCCGCGATCCGCAACTCGACTTCACGAGCGTCCTCCCCTCGGCCGGCCCCCCCCCGCTCTATGAGTCGGCCGCCGGTGGTACCGCGACGAGCGGCGCGGCCGCTGCCGACGAGGATCCCCCGATCCGGCAGACGCAGTTCAGCGAGTTCGGTGCCCCGGCGGCGCCGGCGGTGGCGGCGGCGGCCCCGGGCCGGCGGCTGCGGGCCTTCCCGCGGTCGAGCGTGCCCCTGAACGTGAAGTGGTTCCCCAGCCCGTCGGGCAACGAGTGGATCGCCGTGATCACCTCCGGCGTCAACCTCGTGGTGGACGGCGTCGATCCCGCCGGCCCGCTCGACATCTCGACCGACAAGCTCGTGATCTGGACCCGCGGCTCGGCCCAGCCCGACCTCGACGGCGGCGGCCAGGCGGCCGACGTGCCGCTCGAGCTCTACATGGAGGGCAACGTCGTCTTCCGACAGGGGCAGCGGGTGGTCGAGGCGGCCAACATGTTCTACGACGTGCCCCGCTCGAGCGGCGTGATCACGGGGGCCACCGTGCTCACACCGGTGGACAACTATTCCGGCGCCGTCCGCCTCCGGGCCGACGTGCTCCGGCAGGTGGATCGGAGCCGGTTCGTGGCCCAAGAGAGCGGCCTGACCTCGAGCCGGCTGGGGGTGCCCGCCTGGGAGTTCCAGTCTCGGGAGATCAACTTCACCGACGACCAGATCCCGCTGGCCGATCCCTTCGGCCGGCCGCTGGTCGATCCGGCCACCGGGGAGCCGGTGGTGGAGCACCAGCAGTTCATCAGCAGCCGCGGCAACACCCTCACCCTCGGCCAGGTGCCGGTGCTCTGGTGGCCGGTGTTTTCGACCAATGCCAAGAAGCCGACCTTCTACATCAACAACTTCCAGCTCAGGAACGACCAGATCTTCGGCACCCAGGTGCTGACCGGCTGGGATGCCTTCCAGGTGTTCGGCTGGCGGCGGCCTCCCGATGGCGTGGACTGGAACTTCAACACCGACTACCTGAGCCTCCGGGGCCCGGGCGGCGGCACCTCGCTGCTCTACAACCGGCCCGGCTTCCTCGGCCTCCAGACCCCGGCCAGCGGCGACCTCGACGCCTGGTTCATCGGCGACGTGGGCCGCGACAACCTCGGCCTCTTCCGCCGCGACTTCATCTACCCGGGCTTCCCCGACCGCACCTTCCGGGGCCGGGCCTTCTGGCGGCACCGCCAAAACCTCGGCGGCACGACCGACAGCCTGTTCGGCGGCTGGCAGCTCCGCGGCACCGCCGGCTGGATCAGCGACATGAACTTCCTCGAGGAGTATTACGAGGCGGAGTGGGAGGAGGGCTACGAGCAGCGGACCTGGCTCGACCTCCGGCGGCCCGTGGAAAACCGCCAGCTCCGGCTGCTGACGAGCGGCCGCGTCAACCCGTTCTTCACCCAGACCGAGTGGTGGCCCCGGCTCGATCACTACATCCTCGGCCAGCCGCTGCTCAACGACGCGGTCACCTGGTATTCCCATTCCGGCGCGTCCTACGCCCGCCAGGCCCTGCCGCAGGCTCCGATCGCGGGCCAGGGGCTCGACATCTGGACGCTCCTGCCCTACGAGTCCAACGTGATCGGCGAGCGGCTGGCCACCCGCCAGGAGCTCGACCTCCCCTTCCAGGCCGGGGCGGTCAAGATCGTGCCCTACGCCCTGGGCGAGCTGGCCCACTGGGGGCAGGATCTGGCCCAGCAGCCCCTCAGCCGGGCCTACGGCCAGGTGGGCATCCGCTCGAGCCTGCCGATGTGGACGGCCGACAACACCGTCGAGAGCCAGCTCTGGAACCTGAACGGCCTGGCCCACAAGGTGGTCTTCGAGGCGGAGTTCGCCTACACCAACTCCACCCAGAACATCAACCAGCTGCCCCTCTACGACCAGATCGACGACGACGCGATCAACCAGTATCTCCGCAATATCCCCTACTGGGACTACGGCGTGGCCCCCGGGTCACTGCCCGGCAATCTCGTGTTCGGCCCCGACTTCCGCTACGACCCGCGGAGCTACGCCGTCCGCCGCGGGATGGCTGGCTGGGTGACCGGCCCGACCGAGATCGCCAACGATCTGACCGCCTTCCGGCTGGGGGCCCACCAGCGCTGGCAGACCAAGCGGGGGCCGGTGGGCAACCGCCGAATCATCGACTGGATCACCCTCGACGTGGACGGCGAGTTCTTCCCCGTCACCGACCAGAACTTCGGTCAGGTGATGGGCCTCTGGCAATACGACTTCCGCTGGCACGTCGGCGACCGGACGACGGTCGTCTCGACGGCCGACGTCGACTTCTTCACCGGCGGCCAGCAGCTCTACACGGTGGGCGCGCTTTTGAACCGTACCCCCCGGGGCAGCCTGTTCCTCGGTTTCAACCAGTTCGGTGGCCCGGTCGAGGCCTCCGTCTTGGTCGGCTC
>CAYRNG010000131.1:0-8639 GCA_964425395.1 uncultured Candidatus Kuenenia sp.
GGGCAGCGGCTCCAGCCCCCGCCAGTCGCCGGGGGGATCGACCTCGACGATGCTCGTGGAGGCGACGACCAGCCGGCGGTGGCCCTCCTCGATCGTGAACATGCCGACGCGGTTGCCGAAGAAATCGAGGTGGCTCGAGGTGCCGGCCGGCTCCGGCGTCACGTCGATCAGGTTGGAGAGCAGCCGTTGCCGGGGCATCTCCCGCGGCACGAGGTGGATCTCGTTGTGGCAGATCGGCACCGCCTCGCTGTAGCTGTAGGTCGTCTCGTGCCGCACCTCGTAGCGGGCGGTGGCGGCGGCCGGCGGCGGGGGGAAGGCGTTCATGATGGTGGCGGCCACGCAGGATGGTCTCGGTCGCGTTCCGGGTCAGGTGCTGCGTGCATGGTGCCGCGCCTGGGCGGCGATGTCGATGCCCGCCGCCTGGCTCCAAGCTGCCAGGAGACGGCCGCAGACCGGGCCGGGGCGGCCGGAGCCGACCGTCCGACCGTCGAACCGGGTCACGGGGAGCAGGCAGTTGGGCGTGCTGGTCAGGAGAATCTCGTCGGCGGCGGCCAGGTCGGCGGTGGTGAGCGATCGCGCCTGCCAGGCGATGCCGGCCCGCTCGGCCAGTCCGCGGGCGAACCCCAGGCTCACGCCGGGCAGGGCGTCGGCCGCCGGGGGCGTGACCACGCCCGCGCCCGAGATCACGGCGATGTTGGCAGTCGAGGTCTCGCTGACGCGGCCGTCTGAGTGGGCGAGCACTGCCCGGCTGCCGGGCTCGGCGGCGGCCGCTTCGCGATCGGCGAGCCAGTAGTGCAGCCGGCTGCGCACCTTGGCCGTCAGCGGCCAGCAGGTCTCCGGCACCTGGGTGACCGAGACGCTCCGCAGGGCCACGCCGCGGTCGTACGCCGACGCCCAGAGGCTGAAGGCGAGTGGAAAGCTGTGGATTCCGACCCGCGGCGGCCCGGGTCGGCCGCCGTGCTGCGCCGCCAGATCACCGGCTGTGACGAAGATCACCAGCCCGAGGTCAGGCGGCGTTTCGCGCTCGCCCGGCTCGCCCGCCGCCGGCAGGAGGCGATGGTTGTGGCGGGCCAGGGCGGCGGCGGCCTGCATGACCGTCTCGATCGGCAGCGGCGGTTCGAGGCCGATCAACCGGAGCGATCCGGCGAGCCGACGGGCATGCTGCTCGGGGAGGAAGAGTTCACCCCGGAAGGTACGCAACTGTTCGGTGACGGTCGCCCCCATCACGAAGCCGGCGTCGCCGACGGGGAGGGCGAACGTCTCTCGGGGCAGGAAGCGACCGTCCAGCCAGGCCGCCTCGTCCGGAAACCCCACCGCCTGTTCCATGCCGCCTCTAGTGGAGGATAGGGGATTCGAACCCCTGACCTTCTGGCTGCCAGCCAGACGCTCTCCCAATTGAGCTAATCCCCCAAACGGTGTTCGGGGCGGCACGGGCGTGACTCTCACGCTCCCTTCACGGTATCGCCCGCCGCGACGGGTGTCAACGCGACCGCGTGGCCGCGGTTTCCGATCGGCGACTGGCGGCTCGCGACGCCCCGTAGCACACTTGGCGGGTCGTCACGCAATTCTTCGTCATCCCTCCGCCGCCCGGCATGCCAGCTACCCCCTCCCCGAAACCGCCGGCGCCGCGACCGCTGTCCGAGATGGCCCAGGCGGCGGTGAGCGTCGCCCTGGCGATCTATCTGACGGGGCTTCTGCTCACGATCGCCGCCAACTCCGTGAGCGGCTCCTCGGCCCTGCTGCAGACGATCAAGGGCCGAATGTTTTCCCCCTGGATGGCCCCGGCCTGGCTCGACCTCGGCTTCGATCATCCGCTGACCTACGGTGCGGCCGAGGACGCCGACCACATCCTCGAGGTCCGCGGCTGGTCGCGGGACGCCGAGCCGATTCGCCGCCCCGGCCCGCAGTCGGGGGAACGCGGTCGCCGCTGGCGGCGTCTGGCCCGGGGGATCGCGGCCGGGGCGCTCCAAGACGCAGCGGCGCCGCTGGCGGCCGGCGTGGGCCGCGGCGGCTTTGAGGCCGTCGGCACCGACGACGTGACCGTTCGGGTGTTGCGTTGGCCGCTCGCGGATCCGCTCGCTCCGCCGACCAAGCCGCGGCTGCTGCAGACCTACGCCGCCCGCGTCCGGGAGGTGGATGGCGAGATCCAACTGCTTGAACTCGGCGGCGAGGCCAAGCGTGGCGAGCTGGCACCGTTGCTGCCCGGCCCCTCGGCCGGCGCGGAGCCCGGGCCTGCCAGCCAGATGCGGGAGTCGCAGCCATGACCGGCCCGGCGGTGACCCACCCCAGCGACCGCGGCACTCCGATGCAGCCCGGGTTCGGCCGCCTCTGGCTGGACTTCTGGTTCACCCCGGCCTCCGCCCGGCCGCTGGCGGCCGTGCGCATCCTGACAGGGCTGCTGGGCTTGGCTTTGGCCGGCAGTTACGCCGGCGATCTCGAAGCCTGGTTCGGCCCGGCGGGCATGATGCCCAGCGAGGCCGTCTCAGGTTGGCAGGGTGGCGGCGTTCCGTCGCTCTTCGCCCTGGCGACAACACCGATGGTGCTGTGGACGGTTTTCGGCCTGCTGCTTGCGGCCTTGGCCGCGGTCACGCTCGGCCTGGCCGGCCGAGTGGCCTGTGTCGCGGCCGCGATCCTCTGGGCCTCGCTCCTCAACCGCGGGCCGGTGCTCGCCGGCCCGGCCGACGACTGCCTCGCGGTGCTCCTCTGGTGCCTCACCGTCGGTCCGGCAACGGGCCACTGGTCGGTCGATCGCCTGATCCGCGACCGCCGCGGCCTCCCGCCCTCGGTGCCATCGCCCTGGGCGAGCGTGTCGCTGGGCCTGCTGCGGGTACACGCCACCGCGATCACGATCGCCGTGCTCTTGGCCCAGCTCAAGGGAGACGCCTGGTGGGATGGCACGGCCGCCTGGTGGCTCGCCGCCCGGCCCGACTCGCGGCTGGTCGACCTGACCGGGATCTATCGCGGCTCCGAATACCTGATGAACCTGGTCACGCACGCGATCGTGGCCTTCGAGGCCGTGTTTGCCGTCGGGCTCTGGTTCGCCGCGGCGCGGCCGAGTGTCGCCCGGGCCGGCCTCGTGGCCTGGCCGGCGATCGGGATCTTGGCCGGAGAACCCTTCTGGGGCCTGGCGATGGCGATCTTCTGTGTGCCCGCAGAAAAAGGAGTCGGGAGTCATTTCTGCGAACCACATTGGCCGGGAACGCCGGCCAAGGCCGTGCCGCCGCTGGCGGCCCGGAAATGACTCCCGACCATTTTTTCCCCCGCGCGAACCGCTCGTGAGAATCGGTTCCTGACACCTTGTTTCCAGCGGATGGGGCGACCGAGCCTTTGCCGAGCGGCCAGCCGAGGGCTACGCTCATCGACCTGGACAAGTACGGTCCCGCTGGCTGATCGATCCTTTGGGGTCCGCGACGAGCCGCTCCGCCTGGGGCCGTGCCGTCGGCGACCAACAAGCGGCTCACCGATGCCCAGATGGCGATCCTCGAGCAATGGATCGCGGCCGGCGCCGAATACGAGAGCCACTGGGCCTACCGGCCGCTCGTGCGGCCCGCGCTGCCGCACGGCGACCAGGAAGTCACCCTGTGGCCCTACCGCGACTGGGTGCTCGAGGCCTTCGCGGCCAACAAGCCCTTCGACCAGTTCACCCGCGAGCAGCTCGCCGGCGACCTGTTCCCCGAAGCGACCCGCCAGCAACGGGTGGCCGCGGCCTACAACCGGCTCAATATGATGAGCGCCGAGGGGGGGCGGGCAGGACAAGGAGTATCACGCCAAATACGCCTCCGACCGGGTCCGGGCCACCTCGGGCGCCTGGCTCGGCTCGACGCTCGGCTGCGCCGAGTGTCACGACCATCAATACGACCCCTTCACCACCCGCGACTTCTACGCTTTCGCCTCGTTCTTTGCCGACGTCGCCGAGCGGGGCATCTACCACGGCGCTGGCGGCAACGGCCTCTGGGGCGAGATGATGCGGCTGCCGACTCCCGAGCAGGAGGCCGAGCAGCGGCGGCTCGAAGCGGCGCTCGCTGCGATCGCGGCACCGCCGCAAGATGCGAGCGAGGAGGAGAAGCAGCAGGCAGCCGACGCCCGCGCGGCGGCCAAGAAGGCGCTCGACGCTGCGATCGCAAAGCAGGTGGCGATGCCGGCCACGGTCTCGAAGCCGCCCCGGACCGTCCGCGTCCTGCCCCGCGGCAACTGGATGGACGACTCCGGCGAGGTGGTGCTGCCGGCCGCGCCCGGCTTTTTGCCTACGGCTCCCGGCGGCGATGGCGAGGCCCGCCGCACGCGGCTCGATCTGGCCGAGTGGATGACGGCGGCCGACAATCCGCTCGTGCCCCGGGTGCTCGCCAACCGGCTCTGGGCGCTGGCCTTCGGCGAGGGACTCTCCCGCCGGCTCGACGACCATGGCTCGCAGGGCGAGCCGCCCAGCCACCCGGAGCTGCTCGACTGGCTGGCCTGCGAGCTCCGCGATGGCGGCTGGGACATCCGCCACGTCCTGCGGACGATTCTGACGAGCCAGGCCTACCGCCGCTCGAGCACGCCCGGCGCGGGCCACCGCGAGGCCGATCCCGAGAACCGCTTGCTCGCCCGGCAGAACCGCCATCGGCTCGACGCCGAGAACGTCCGCGACGTGGCGCTCGCCGCCTCGGGGCTGCTCGATCGCACGATCGGGGGCGCGAGCGTGAAGCCCTACCAGCCGGCCGGCTACTGGGCCTACCTCAACTTCCCCAAGCGAACCTACCAGGCCGACTCGGGCTCGGCCCTCTACCGCCGCGGACTCTATGTGCACTGGCAACGGCAATACCTCCATCCGGCCCTGATGGTCTTCGACGCGCCCAGCCGCGAAGAGTGCACGGCCAAGCGGCCGCGGTCGAACACGCCGCTCCAGGCGCTCGTGCTCCTCAACGACCCGCAGTTCGTCGAGGCGGCCCGGGCCCTGGCCGCCACCACGCTCGCCGCAGCCGGCACCGATCCGCTGCCCCGGGCTCGGTTCATGCTCCGGCGGGCGATCGGCCGCGAGCCGCTCGATGCCGAAGTGGGCGTGGTGGCCGACCTGGCCGAGCGGCAGCGGGAGACCTTTGCCGGCGATCCGGCGGCAGCCCAGGGGCTCTTGGGCGTGGGGGCGGCGCCGGTGCCGGCCGAGCTCGACCCGGTCGAACTGGCGGCCTGGACCGCCGCGGCCCGCGTCGTCCTCAACCTGGGCGAGGCCTACACGAGGAACTGAGCATGCAGCCCACGTACCACTCCACCATGGCCAGCTCGCTCGCTCGGCGGGCCTTCCTTTCCCGGGCCGCTGGCGGCATCGGGGGCCTCGCGGCCGGCTCGCTCCTGGCCGCCGAGGCGGGGGCGGCGGGGCTGGCCGGCAACGCCACGGCGGCCGCGGGCTGGCCGGGCGTGATCCGCCCCTTCCACGTGCCGCCCAAGGCCAAGCGGGTGATCTGGCTCTACATGGCCGGCGGCATGACCCACCTCGACACCTTCGACCACAAGCCGCAGCTCACCGCGATGAACGGCCAGCCGATGCCCGAGAGCTTCACCAAGGGGCAGCAGATCGCCCAGCTCCAGGGCAAGGCCCTCAAGTGCTTCGCCCCCCAGCATCCCTTCGCCCGGGCCGGGCAGAGCGGCCAGGAGATCAGCACGATCTTTCCCGAGATCTCGGCCCGGATCGCCGACCGGATCGCGATCGTCAAGAGCCTCCACACCGAGGCCATCAACCATGACCCGGCCCACACCTTCATGAACACCGGCTCGATGATCTCGGGCCGGCCGGCCGCCGGCAGCTGGCTCTGGTATGGCCTGGGCAACGATGCCGACGACCTGCCCGGCTTCGTGGTCATGGTGAGCACCGGGAAGTATGGCCAGAGCCAGCCGATCGCGGCCCGCCAGTGGCACTCGGGCTTCCTGCCGAGCCGGTTTCAGGGAGTCGAGTTTCGCTCCCAGGGCGATCCCGTCCTGTACGTCAAGAGCCCGCCGGGCATCACCGCGGCCGGCCAGCGGGACGTGGTCGACGCCGTCTCGCGGCTCGACTCGCTCCGCGGCGAGATGGTGGACGACCCCGAGGTGGCCGCCCGGCTGGCCCAGTACGAGCTCGCCTTCCGGATGCAGGCCAGCGTGCCCGGGCTCGTCGACCTCGCCGACGAGCCCCAGAGCACCTTCGACCTCTATGGCACCCAGGGAGGCGACGGCTCGTTCGCAGCCAACTGCCTCCTGGCCCGGCGGCTGGCCGAGCGGGGCGTGCGGTTCATCCAGCTCTACCACCGCGACTGGGATCACCACGGCAGCGTCAAGGACCACGTCAAGGGGACGGCCGCCGAAGTGGACCGCGGCGCCGCCGCCCTGGTCGAAGATCTCGCCCGCCGCGGGATGCTCGACGACACGCTCGTCGTGTTCGGCACCGAGTTTGGCCGCACCCCAATGGCCCAGGGCAACGGCCGCGACCATCACATGAAGGCCTTCTCGATCTGGCTGGCCGGCGGCGGCATCCGCCCGGGCATCACCTACGGGGCCACCGACGAGCTCGGCTACAACGTCGTCGAAAACCCGGTCAGCGTGCACGACCTGCACGCCACGCTCCTGCACCTCCTCGGCATCGACCACACCAAGCTCACGATCCGCGCCCAAGGCCGCGATTTCCGGCTCACCGACGTGCACGGGCACGTGGTCAAGGATTTGATCGCCTGACACGCCAAGCGTGGGTCGGGGTTGCCCGTGCCATCTCGCCGGACGCTACCCGGGGACTGTCCCCGCCGCGGGGACTGTCCCCCTTCGGCACGTGGGCCATGTGTGAGTCGTCCAGTCCGCTCTCCGCTTCAACGCACCGTCCCCTGGCTCGCGCCAGGGGTTTCTATTCGCCATCACGCCATCCCAACCCCGACCGCGAGCCCGGGGACGGTGGGTATGGCCCTCGCACCGCCTCCCACACCGCGTGACGGAAAACCACGACCGTATAATTGTCCGTATGCCTGATCCTGCCCAGCCGGCCGCCCCACCTCCCGAACTGCTCGCCCCGGCCGGGGACCGGGAGTGCCTTGCGGCCGCGATCGCCAATGGGGCCGACGCCGTCTACTTCGGGCTCGACACCGGCTTCAATGCCCGGGCCCGGGCGGCGAACTTCACGCCGGCCGACCTGCCCGACGTGATGCGGCTGCTCCACCGGCACGGCCTCAAGGGCTACGCCACGCTCAACACGCTCGTGTTCGAGGATGAGCTGCCGGCCTTCCGGGAGGTCGTGGCGGCGGTGGCCGCGGCGGGCGGCGATGCCGTGCTCGTGCAGGACGTGGGGGCCGCGCTGCTCGTCCGCGAGCTGGCCCCCGGCCTGGCCCTGCACGCCTCGACCCAGATGACGCTCACCAGTGCCGAAACGATCGACCTGGCCGAGCGGCTGGGGATGGAGCGGGTGGTGGTGGCCCGCGAGCTGTCGATCGCCGAGATCGTGGCGATCCGCCGCCAGACGCCGCTGCCGCTCGAGGTGTTCGTGCACGGGGCCCTGTGCGTGGCCTACTCGGGGCAGTGCCTGACGAGCGAGTCGCTCGGGGGCCGCAGCGCCAACCGCGGCCAATGCGCCCAGGCCTGCCGGCTCCCCTACGAGCTGGTCTGCGACGGCCGCGACGTCGATCTCGGCAGCCAGCGGTACCTGCTCTCCCCGCAGGATCTCGCCGCCTACGCGCTTGCCCCGGAGCTGATCGCGGCGGGCGTGGCCTCCTTCAAGATCGAGGGCCGGCTCAAGACGCCCGAATACGTGGCCGCGATTACGAGCCATTACCGGCGGGCCATCGACACGGCCCTGGCCGGCCGGCCGGTGGCCTTCACGCCCCGGGAGGTCGAGGCGATGGAGCTCACCTTCTCCCGCGGCTTCTCGCCGGGCTGGCTGGAGGGCTGCGACCACAAGCGGCTCGTGCCGGCTACCTCCAGCGCCAAACGGGGCGTGCGGCTGGGCAGGGTCGTGGGCGTGGCCCGGGGCCGGGTGGCCGTGGCGCTGGCGGCGGGCCTGGCCGGGGGCGTGAAGCGGGGCGACGGCCTGGCCTTCGACTGCGGAGCCACGAGCGACGAGGCGGTCGGCGGACGGGTCTACGAGGTGTTCACCGGCGACGTCTCGCGGACCGACCCCGTCACCGGCGGCCGGGTGGAACTCGCCTTCGCCCGCGATGGCCTCGACTTGGCCGCCATTCGGCCGGGCCAGACGGTCTGGAAGACCGACGACCCGGAATTGACCGCGGTGCTGCGAAAGTCGTTCACCGGGCCGCTCCGCCGCCGGCAGCCGGTCGATCTCGTCGTCACGGCGATCGCCGGCGAGCCGGTCCGGGTCGCGGCCAGGCTCGGCTCGGGCCGCCGCTGCGAGGTGGCCTCGGCCGAGCCCGCCCAGGTCGCGACGCGGCATCCGCTCGACGAACGCCTGCTGCGGGAGCAGCTCGGCCGCCTGGGCGGCACGCCCTTCGAGCTCCGCGGCCTGGAGGCCACGATCACCGGCAGCCCGATGCTGCCCTTGAGCCTCCTGGGGCGGCTGCGGCGGGAGCTGGTGACGGCTCTCGAATGGCTGGCCGAGGAGCCTGCTGGGCCCGTGGGGCAGGTTTGCAACCTGCCAGACCCGACCGGCCTCGTGGGGCAGGTTTCCTACCTGCCGCACAAGACCGAGCAGACTGCAA
>CAYRNG010000132.1:0-2267 GCA_964425395.1 uncultured Candidatus Kuenenia sp.
GCAGTGCCGCGGCTTGATCGCGGGCTTCATCACGTAGAGATGCTTGGAATAATTCCGTACTTCGGGGTTTGGCTTGCCGACCTCGAGGTCAGTCCAGTAAGCGAGCAGAAACTTCCGCACTGTGGCCACGGGCGGCCGCCCATCCGCCATCTCAACGGCACGGTTGTATTCGTTCGCCGGAGCAATCTGCACTCCCATCATGGAGTCGTACTGGAGGACGGCTTTCACGATCCTCTGAATCGCGGGAGGCGCCCGTTTTCCTTCGGCCGGGCTCACGGGCAGCCTCCGAAGGATTCGCGCGACTCACAACAAGCTATCGGCCAACGATAGGCCCATTCTTGACATATGTCAAGAATACGGCGCGGAGCCGTATTTTGCCGCACTTCTGCCGCCATTTTTGGCGATTTCAGCAAACTCCAGGCGTCCCGCATGCCACTGGACTCCCTCTGGCAGGGCCACTCTTCCGTGCCGACCGCCCCGCTATCGGAATGGGGGCTCTTGGGCCTGTCAAGTCGCACCGCTCGCGGACTTTGGCCCGACGAGGCCTTGATGCAATCCGCTGAAGGGACCTACCCACGTACCGACCTTGCTGCCAGACCTCGGCGGTGAAAGGCCGTCCCACTGCAGCGCCCGGCCCTCCACGGCGTAGTACCCCAGGCAAGTGAAGCGGGTGCCCGAGGCCTCGGTTCCGCTCCCAGGGCTTCATCGCCCCGGGGGCGTGCAAGGGCGGTCGTGCGACCGCGCCCCACCGCCGGCCCAAGTGGTTCCGAGCTCTCCGGTCTCGAGCCCCGTGGTCCGGCACACCGCGACACCTCCACGCTTCTCGCCGGCGGCTTTCCGGCGGCGATGGCCTGAGAGGCCACGTCCGGTGTTCGATCGATCTGCCGCTGGTCCGGGCATCCGCCTTCACTTCCGTCCGTTAACGCCCAATCCCGTCTCACGGAATCCCGTATCCCCGAGCCCCTCCCCCCAAAGCACCGTCTCCACGAGCCCCGCCCAGATGCCTCCCGCCCCGCCCGACTACTTTGCCGCGACCGAGGCCTGGCTGCTCGAGCAACCAGGCCGGGCCACCGCCGGCGGCGTGCGGAAGCGGCGGCCGGTCGCTCCCGATCTCGCCCGTCACACGGCCAACCGCATCCGCCGGGCCACGCCCGAAAACCCCGGCTGGCAGCCGCCCCGCTGGCGGGCCCGCCACAAGCTCACCGGCCGCATCCGCCCCGTCGCCCCGGCCTTCCACACCCGCGGCATCGCCGGCCTGATCGAGCCCGACGAGCGGCTCCTGCTCGCCCACACCCACGGCGACCGGCTCCGCCTGCGGGCCACGCTCGCCTACGTGAACGCCCGCGTGGAGCCAGGCCTCTCCGCCTCCTGCTACGGCGGCCGGCCCGACGCCACCCGCCGCGGCACCGATCGCCGGGCGGCCCTCGTCCGCTTCCGCTCGCTCGTCCGCGACGGCGGCCTGCCCTGGGTGGCCAAGCTCGACATCGCCAGTTTCTTCGACGTGATCCCCCATGGCCCGCTCCTCGCCGCCTTGCGCGGGCAGGTGGCGAGCCCCCGCTGCGAGCGGGAGGTGGCCGGCTATCTCGCGTGGTATTGGCAGGCCCGGTGGCCCGACTGGCCGGCGGCCACGCCGCTGCCGGGCGAGCCGGTGGGCGTGCCCCAGGGCTCGCCGATCTCGGGCGTGCTCGCGAACGTGTTCCTCTCGGCCTTCG
The DNA here is from genome assembly GCA_964425395.1 of uncultured Candidatus Kuenenia sp. Taxonomy (GTDB): domain Bacteria; phylum Planctomycetota; class Planctomycetia; order Pirellulales; family UBA1268; genus QWPN01. Next base: position 1,713 of record CAYRNG010000132.1, read on the forward strand.
ACCGGGCACTCGAGCGGGCGGGCATCGTGTTTCTGCGATACCTCGACGACGTCACGATCCTGGCCGCCTCGCCGGAAGCGCTCGCCACCGGCCTCGGCACGGCGATGAATCTCCTCGAGTCGCTCGGCATGTCGCTGCGGGGCGAGAAGACGCAGGCCGCGTGGCTCGGCGGCGGCGAGCCTCCCGCGAGCCGCCTCGAGCTGCCGGGCCGCGGCCACGAGCTGCCGGTGGCAGGCGAGATCGACTTCCTGGGGATCCACTTCCTGGGCCGGGAGCGGTTTCGGGCGCGGGAGACCACCGTCAACCGGTTGCTCCGCAAGATCCGCACCGCGATCGTGGCGGGCCGCGGCAAGCGACCGGCGCGGCAGCGGTATTTCCGAGCCTGTCGCCGGATCAACGAGCTCTTCGGCTACGAGCTCACCGGCCGGCCCGTCCGCTGCCGGATCGGGAAGGTCCGCTACGTGCAGCCCCGCCAGCACGCGGTGCTCGGCCATTCCGAGCTGATCCTCGAACAGATGCGGCGTGTGGACCGCACCGTGCGGAAGTGGCTCCGCC
>CAYRNG010000133.1:0-5787 GCA_964425395.1 uncultured Candidatus Kuenenia sp.
TCGCCGCGGTGATGACGGTGGGTCTTCCGCGGGTTGTCGGCCGGCCGCTCCTGGAGCACAAGCGACGAGAGTCCGCCCCGCAGGCTCGCCTCCAGCCGCTCGATCTCCTTGACGCGGTCGCTCACCTCCGGGGCGGTCGAGAGGAAGTGGCGGAGCAGCGCCTGCCGCTCTTCGTTTGAACGGGCTTCGGGTCGCTTGACGAGCGCGGCCTCCACCTCGGCCGAGTGGCCGCGAGCTTCAGCTTCGTCGGCCGCGGTCACCGAGAGCCGGAACCGGCCGAGCGGGCAGGCGAAGTGCCGCTCGAACCGGAGCGTGACCACGATCGGCTCGCCGGCCGCGATCGGCTGCGCGAGTTCGAACACCGCCGCGTCGGGGCGGCCCTGCCGGCCGTTGGTGCTCCAGCCGCTCGACATTACGCCGTCGATCGCGGCCGCCGCGCCGCTGGCTCCCTTGCTTTTGGCCGCCCTGCCGCCGAACGACTCGCTGGCCCGGGCGACCTCGATCCGGGCGGCCTGCGGCGGCACGCGGACCTCGAACTCCGACAGGAAGAAGTCGCCCCGCGGCCCCTCATAGGCACACAGCCCGGGCCCCCAGGCCGGCAGCGACTCGTGCGGCAGCACCTCGAGGCGGATCGCCCTGACCGGGATCTCGACCCGCGGCAGCGTGATCGTGTAGACGTCGCTCTTGGTCTGGTCGCCGCTGGCGAGCACCGAGCCGTCGTCGAGCACGACCAGGTGCGGCATGGAACTCTCGAGCGCGTCGGGCCGGACGATCTGCCAGGCGACGGCCCGCCCGCTCTCTTCACAGTCCCAGGCCGCGAACCGCTCGGCAAGACCGAGGGCCGCCTTGCCCGCGGCCGCCGTTCCCGGCTCGCTCGAGCCGGCGAGCTGCTCCGGGGCCGGGCCGGTCGCCGGCCAGTGGCCAGGCAGCTCCTGCCAGAGCGACTCGATCTTGGCTCGCGTCTTGGCGAGCCGCTGCGACCGCTCCGCGCTCGGAATGATCCACTCAGGCTCGTCGGCGTTGTTCAGAAGCGCGAACAGCGCGAAGTAGTCCGTGTGGGTGAGGGGGTCGTACTTGTGGGTGTGGCACTGGGCGCAGGCGGTGGTCAGCCCTAGCCAGGTGGTGCCCGTCGTGCCGACCCGGTCCACGATCGCCAGGTAGCGGAACTCGAGCGGGTCGATGCCCCCCTCCTCGTTGAGCATCGTGTTGCGATGGAAGCCCGTGGCCAGGATGTCGTCGACTCGGGCCCCGGGCAGCATGTCGCCGGCGATCTGCCGGATCGTGAACTGGTCGAAGGGGAGGTCGTCGTTCAAGGCCTGGATCACCCAGTCGCGATAGGGCCAGATCGTGCGGGGGCGGTCCTTCTCATAGCCGTTGGTGTCGGCATAGCGGGCCAGATCGAGCCACCGGCGGGCCCACCGCTCGCCGTAGCGGGGGCTCGCCAGGAGCCGATCGACGAGCTGCTCGTAGGCGTCGGGCGAAGCGTCGTCCAGGAATGCGGCGAGCTCGGCGGGGGAGGGGGGCAGGCCGACGAGATCGAGGTGGACGCGGCGGCAGAGCGTGGCCCGGTCGGCCTCGGCGGCCGCCACAAGCCCCTCGGCTTCGAGCCGGGCGAGCACGAAGCGGTCGATCGGGTTTCGGACCCGTGCCGTGTCGCGGACCGCGGGCAACTCGGGCCTGACCGGCTGCTGGAAGGCCCAGTGGGGGGCGTATTCGGCGCCGGCTTCGATCCACTCCCGGAGGATCCGCTTCTCGGCGGCGGGGAGCGACACCTTGGTATGCGGCGGCGGCATCACGAGATCGGGGTCGTCGCTTTCGATCCGGGCGACCAACTCGCTCGCGCCGGCCTGCCCCGGCACGATCGCCCGCTCACCGCTGTCGAGCTCGCGGAGGGCCGCCTCGCGGAGGTCGAGCCGCAGCCCCGCCTCCTGGTTCTCCTCGTCAGGGCCGTGGCACTTGAAGCACCGGTTCGAGAGAATCGGCCGGACGTCGCGGTTGTAGTCGGGGCCGGCGGCGGCCAGCGGCAGCGGGCCGATGGCGACGGCGATGAACAACGAGATGCGTGTCATCTGAAACCTGCGACTGCGGCGGCAGCCTCTCACGTGGTGCACGAGGCTGGCCGCTGGGTGGCGAGGGGTTGCCCGTGCCATCTCGCCGGACGCTCGCTCCCGGCATCCTACTTTCCGCTCGCTCGATGGAAACCGTCCTCCGCCATCCTGGCTCCGGACGGTTTCCAACGCCGTCTCGATTGGCACGGGCAACCCCTCGCTCGGGGTCGATCTTTATCATAGTATCGGCGTCGCTGAGCTGCTTTTTGTCGGCAATTTTCTGACCGCAGGCACGCAGTTTCTGAGCGATTGCGGGCAGCGGGTGATGGAGGCGGGCCTGGCGAGGACATGGAATCACGCTCCGTGGACGCTCCTGAAACGATCACGAGCGCGGCGAACCCGCGGGTCAAGGGGGCTGCGCGGCTGCGGGATGCCGGCGAGCGACGGCGGACCGGCCTCACGCTCGTGGACGGCCTGCGGGAACTCGCCCGCGCGGCGGCGGCCGGGGTGGAGATCGTCGAGGTGTTCGTGGCAGCCGAACTGTCGCCAGACGATCCCCGGGCCGCGGACCGGGCTGCCTGCCTTGCAGCCTGCACGGCCCGGGGGGCCGCGGTCGTGCCGCTCGGGGCCCGGGCCTTTTCCAAGCTGGCCTACGGGGATCGCAACGAAGGGCTCGTGGGCGTGGTGCGGTTTCGGCCGCGGACGCTGGCCGAGGTGGCGTTCGCCAGCGGCCGGCCGGTGCTCGTGGCCGAGGGGGTCGAGAAGCCCGGCAACCTGGGAGCGATCCTGCGGACGGCCGACGCGGCGGGGTTGGCCGGGGTGATCGCCTGCGACGGCGGCACCGACCCGGCCAACCCGGCCGTGATTCGGGCCAGCCTCGGCACCGTGTTCAGCGTGCCCCTGGCCTCGGCCACGGCGGCCGAGGCGATCCGCTGGGCGGCCGCAATGGGCCGACGCGTGGTGGCGGCCATGCCCACCGCGGCCACGCCCTGGCACGAGGCCCGCCTCACCGGCGACACGCTCTTCGTCGTGGGCAGCGAAGCCGAGGGGCTTTCGAACGCCTGGCAGGATGCGGCCCGGGCCGGCATGATTCACCTCGAGATGGTGAGCCTGCCGATGCGGGGCCTCGCCGACAGCCTCAACGTGGCGGCCACCGCGGCGGTGCTCGCCTACGAGGCGGTCCGCCAGGAGACGACTTCGTGACCAGCCCGATGCCAGGCGACGGTGCCGTGGATCACCCAGACGCCGCCGGGTTCGACCGGCTCGAAGCGGCCTGTGCCGCCCGCGGCGGGGCCGCCATGTGCGACGAACTCGCCGCGTCGCTCGCCTCCCGCGGCCGCTGGCATGCCCTCTTTGATCTGCGGCTCATGCAGGCGCGGCTGGCGGCGGGCGTGCCGGCGGGTGGATCGCTCGACGGCCTCGACGCGGCGACACGCGATCGGCTCGACGCCGCCTCGCTGGCCGCCTGCCGGGAGGTGGGCTGGCCGCTCCTGGAGGCGGGGCAGGTGGCGGCGGCCTGGATGTATCTGCGAGCGGCCGTGACCGCGGAGGAGATGGCGGCCCGGCTCGAGCCGCTCGCCACGCGGGCCGCTGCGGCGGCAGCTGCCGGCGATGAGGGAGACGACGACGAGGAGACGGCCCGGCTCGTGCAGGAGATCGTGGGCGTGGCCCTCTGGGAGGGGGTCGATCCGGCGCTCGGGATCAGCCTCGTGCTCGACACGCAGGGCACCTGCAATGCGATCACCGCCTACGAGCAGGCCGTCTCGCGGCTGCCGGCGGTGCGGCAGGAGCCGGCGGCCCGACGGCTCATCGCCCACCTCCACGCCGAGGTCGTGCGGTCGCTGGCGGCCGACCTGGCCGACCGCGGCCTCGATACGGCCGCGGCCCTGTCCGGCCCCCGGCCGCTGGTCGCGCTCTTGGAAACCGCCGGCGGGCTCGGGGGCGATCCCAGCATCCACGTCGATGTTTCGCACCTCCAGTCCGTGCTCAGGATCGCGCGGCTCTCGAGCGACCCGGCCACGCTCGAAGAGGCCTGGGAGCTCGCCACCTACGGCTGCCGGCTGCCGGAGGAGGTGACCTACCCCGGCGAGCCGCCCTTCGAGAACGTCGCGCTGGCCTCGCGGCTCTTCTTCGGAGCGCAGCTCGGCCGCGACGTGGCCGAGGCGGTCGCCTTCTTCCGGCGGGCTTCCGCAACGGCCGATCCCGACCTGGCCGGCTCGCTCCCCCACGACACGCTCGTGCTCCTGCTTGCGCGGCTCGGGCGGCCGGCAGAGGCGCTCCAGGCTGCCATCGATCGGCCCCGCGACGCCGGCCAGCCCAGCACGCTCCAGGCCGCCGGGCTCTTGCCGTCGCTTGTCGATCTCGCCCAGTCCAGCGGCGGGTGGCAGATCCTGCTCGACGCCTGCCGCCGCCACGGCGACGAGGTCACCTTCGCCGCCACGCTCGCGGCCCGGGCGGCCGCGAAGCCGGGGCTCTAAAACCACCAGAGCGGGCCGGGGCGGAAGCCCTTGAGCGTGCCCGAGGCGCAGGGGTGGCAGGTGCCCGGCTGGTCGCAGACGCCCCGGGTCGGGCCGTAGCCCATCTGGGCCGGCGTCTGGAAGCCGCGGCCCGGCGGCAGCTGCCAGGGAGCCATGAGGTCGAGGCCCGGGCGGGTGGCGTGGCCGCCGATCCAGCGGCCACAGGCGTCGCAGGGATCGGGCCAGGGGGCCTCGTCGTGGACCGCCCCCCAGTAACGCGGGCCGCAGCCGGTCTCGCCGTAGGGGGTCTCCATGCCCGCTGCCGTGCCGCAGTGGCCGCAGGGGCCAGCGGCAGTAGCCAGCGAGGCGGCGACAATGCCCGCGGCGAGCGCGAGCCCGCAAATGACGAGGATGCGTTTCCGGTCAGGCATGCCAGGCGCGTGGTTCATGCCAAACGTATCGGTCGTGCGGGGGCCGGCCGGCGACCATGCCGGTCGTCCGGCCGCAGAGCTTGCCCCGTTTGCCAGGGCGAGCTCAGCCCGCCCGGACCCGCTCGAAGAGCCGGAGGTATTCGCGGCCGCTCGACTCCCACGACCAGTCCTGCCGCATCACGTGACCGACAAGGCCGGCCCAGAGCGGGCCGTCGGCATGGGCGGCCAGGGCCCGCTCGACGGCCTGCAGGAGCGCGGGAGCATCGCAGGAGTCGAACAGGAAGCCGCTGGCCCGGCCGTCGTGGAGCGTCTCGGGCGTGGTGTCGATCACGGTGTCGGCCAGGCCGCCGGTGCGGCGGACGACGGGAATCGCGCCGTACCGCTGGGCGTAGAGCTGCGTCAGACCGCAGGGCTCGTAGAGGCTCGGCACGAGCATGATGTCGGCGGCGGCCTGGACCAGGTGGGCGAGCCCCTCGTCGAAACCGATCACCACGTCGACCGCGCCGGGGAACGCCGCCTGCACCCGCCGCAGGGCCTCCTCGTGACCGTGGTCGCCGGTGCCGAGCACGACGAACTGGGCCCGGCCCGTGCCGGCCATGCGGCCGATCAACTCGATCACCAACTCGACCCCCTTCTGGGCCGCCAGCCGGCCCACGAAGGCCACCAGCGGCCGGGCGGCCGGCGCCGCATGGCCGAGCCGGGCGGCCAGGGCCACGCGGGCGGCATATTTGCCCTCGGCCACGTCGGCCTCGCCGTAGGGGCGGGGGATGTGGGGATCGGTGGCCGGATTCCAGACCGCCGTGTCGATTCCGTTGACGATTCCCGTGACCGCGGCCCCGCGGGAGGCGAGCA
>CAYRNG010000134.1:0-4314 GCA_964425395.1 uncultured Candidatus Kuenenia sp.
GGATCGCTTCGGCATAGGCCCGGGCGATGAGTTCACGGCCGGCGAACGTGCTCACGAGCACCATCAGCGTCGTCCGCGGCATGTGGAAGTTGGTCAGCAGGCAGTCGACCGCCCGGAAGGTGTGGCCGGGGCGGATGAAGAGGTCGGTCGTGCCGCTCCAGGCGGCCAGCGGCTCGCCCGGGGGAGCCGCCCGGGCCGCCGTCTCGAGGGTCCGCACGGAGGTCGTGCCGATGGCCACCACCCGGCCGCCCCGCGCCCGGGTCTCCCGCACCGCGGCGGCCACCGCCGGCGGACAGCCGCACCACTCGGTGTGCATCGGGTGGTCGTCGAGCCGGTCGGCCGTGATCGGCCGAAAGGTGTCGAGGCCGACGTGGAGCGTCACCTCCACCCGGGCGATGCCGCGGGCCGCCAGGGCGGCAAGCAGCTCGCTCGTGAAGTGCAGCCCGGCGGTCGGGGCGGCAGCCGAGCCGCTCGTGCGGGCGAAGACCGTCTGATACCGCTCCGCATCGCCCGGCCCAGCGTCGCCGCCGCGGATGTAGCCGGGCAGTGGCACGCGGCCGACCTGCTCGAGGAGCCGCTCGGCCGCCTCGTCGGCAACCGGCCGCACAAGCCAGGCTCCGCCGGCGGCCCGGCCTGCGAGCAGCAGCTCCGCCGCGTCGCGGCCCTCGCGATCGACGAGCACGACCCGCTCGCCGAGGGCCGGCCGGCCGCGGGGCTGGGCCAGCACCCGCCAGCAGCCGGACTGCTCGCCAGCCTGCTCGACCCGGAGGAAAAGCCCCTCCCAGCGGCCGCCGGTGGCGGCCCGCCGGCCGATCAGGCGGGCCGGCAGCACCCGCGTGTCGTTGACGACGACCAAGTCGCCCGGGGCGAGCAGGTCGGGAAGGTCGCGGACCTGCCGATGCTCGAGCAAGCGTTCGGACCGGCGGACGACCAGCAGCCGGGCGGCGGCTCGATCGGCGAGCGGTTGCTGCGCGATCAGCTCGGGGGGCAGCGAATAGTCGTAGAGGTCGGCGTCGGCCATGCCCGAGCCAGCCTACGCGATGATCGCGCGAGCCCGCGAGGGCCGCCCTCAGGGCAGCTCCTCGAACCGCATGTGCTTCACCGAGCCGCCCGCGTCGCGGAGCTCGAGAAGGGCGTCGATCCCGATCTCGAGATGGGTCCGCACGAAGCGGTGGCTCACGGCCCGGTCGCTGGAGGCGGTCTTTACCCCCTCGGGGTTCATCGGGTTGTCGGAGACCAAGAGCAGGGCTCCCTTGGGGATGTGGTTGGCGAATCCGACCACGAACAGCGTGGCTGTCTCCATGTCGATGCCGATCGCCCGGGTCCGCACCAGGTAGTCGCGGAAGGCGGCGTCGTGCTCCCAGACGCGGCGGTTGGTGGTGAAGACGGTGCCGGTCCAGTAGTCCTGGCCATGGCGGGCGATCGCCGCCGAGACGGCCGCCTGGAGCCGAAATGAGGGGAGCGCCGGAATCTCCGGCGGAAAGTATTCGTTGCTCGTCCCCTCGCCGCGGATGGCGGCGATCGGGAGGATGAAGTCGCCCACCCGCGTCTTCTTGAGACCCCCGCACTTGCCGAGGAACAGCACCGCCTTGGGCTCGACCGCCGAAAGAAGGTCCATGACGGTGGCCGCCATGGCGCTGCCCATCCCGAAGTTGAGAATCGTGAGGTTGTCGAAGGTGGCCGATTGGATCGGCAGGCCCGCCCCCGTCACCGGTACCGCGAACCGTGCGGCGAAGGCGGAGACGTATTCCGAGAAATTGACCAGCAGCACGTAGCTGCCAAACCCGTCCAGCTCCCGGCCGGTGTAGCGGGGCAGCCAGTCGCGAACGATTTCGTGCTTGTCCTTCATCGGCAACGCATCGGCGGCGGGACGGCGGGAACGGCGGGGGCGTCAGTCGGTGGGCAGGAGGGCCGGCCAGGCCGCCCCGAGCTGGGCCGCCGGCGGAATCTCGAGGCGGGTGCCGGGCACGAGCGAGACGCGGGGGTCGAGCGTGCGATTCCAGGCAAACAAGGCCCGGTACAGGCGGCCATCGCCGTAGGCCTGCTCGGCGAGCGACCACCAGGAGTCGCCCGCGCGAGTCAGATAGCCGCCGCCGGGCAGGGGCCCCGTGCGGTCCACGGCCCGTGGCACCGCGGGACCTGGAGAAAAGCCGGCCCCGGCCGGGAGCGTCGCCGGCGACGTGAAGGCCGGAAGACTCGATGGCGGCGGCTCGGCCGGCGGGTCGAAGCGGGGCGGTGGAGCGTCGAAGCGGGGCGGTGGCCCGAGGTCGGCCGGCGGCTCGGCGTCGCGCGGAGCCGGTTCGGCGGGGGCGAGCGGTTCGGCGGTCAGCGGCGGCTCACTCACCGCGGCAGCCACAGGCTCGAAAGAGACGGGCGTGACGAGCAGGTCACCGGCAGCGGCGGCCGGCAACGGGCTGCCGCCGAATCGGCTCGAGCGGCCCGCGTAGGCATCCGCCCGCGGGCTCGCCGGGGGCTCGAATGCGGGAGGCTCGACGAGCGGCACCGGCTCGCTGGCCGCGAGCGTGGCGTGGATGTCGGGACCTGTGCCGGCCGGAGGCCGGGGCACGAACAGCTTGAGTGCCACCACGCCCACGAACACGCCGGCCAACAGGCCCAGGAGCGTCAGCAGGATTTTGGTCTCTCGTCCCATGCACTCGGCCGGCGGAGGAAGGCGGGGCGGGATTGTGCCGCCCGCCGGGAATCGCGGCCAGATCGATCGCGGCCTTGAGAGGCTTGCCTAACTTGCCTGGAGCACGCGGGCCACCCGGAGTTTGGCCGAGCGGCTGCGGGGATTGCGGGCCACCTCCTCGGCGGTTGCCTCGACCGGACCGCGGGTGAGCGGCTCCCAGCGCTGGCGGCTGCGAAAGGCTTCCTTGACCAGCCGGTCCTCCAGGGAGTGAAAGGCGATCACCGCCAGACGGCCGGCCGGAGCCAGCCGCGAGGGAATTCGCTCCAGCGCGATCCGCAGGCTCTTGAGCTCCTCGTTGACGGCGATCCTGAGGGCTTGAAAGGTGCGGGTGGCGGGATGGATTCGGGGAGGCGGATGCTGCCGGGGGATGGCCGAGGTGACCAGCCGGGCGAAGTCGCGGGCCGAGCGGATCGGCTCCTTGCCCCGGACCGCGGCGATCCGGCGGGCGATCCGCCGCGAATACCGCTCCTCACCAAACTCATGGATGATGTCGGCCAGCGTCTCCGGCCGCATTCGATTGACCAGCCGCCAGGCCGGCTCTCCTTCGGTGGGATCGAATCGGAGGTCGAGCGGCCCCTCGGAGTCGAAGGAGAAGCCGCGGGCCTCGTCGGCGAGCTGGTCGCTCGACAGGCCGACGTCGAGCAGGACGCGATCGACGGCCTCGAGCTCCACCGCGTCGAGCACTTCCGGCAGGTCACGAAAGTTGGCCTGGGCAAACCGCACCGGCAGGCCGGCCAGTTCCCGGGCGGCCCGCTCGATGGCAGCCGGATCGCGGTCGATCGCCACGACGAGGCCGGCCGGCCCGACGGCCTCGGCGAGCAGCCGGGCATGGCCGCCGCCACCAAGCGTGCCATCCACCACCCGCATCCCGGGCTGGACATCGAGGAGGCCCATCACCTCGGCGGCGAGAACAGGCGTGTGGATGCTCGAACCGGGAGGCATAGCCTTACTATACAGCCGACGGGTTAGGGTCGCAGAAGGGGCGACGCCAACTGGCCGGCGGGATAGTCCGTCACGGCGTGACGGACCTACAAGTCAATGCGGGTCGCGGGAGGGGTTGCCCGTGCCATCTCGACGGCGTTGGAAACCGAAGCGCAGGCAGGATGCCGAAGCGAGGTTTCCATCGAGCGAGCGGAAGGCAGGATGCCTGGAGCGAGCGTCCGGCGAGATGGCACGGGCAGCCCCGACCAACGGAAGGGGCGGCCTCAACTGGCCGGCGGGTTCAAAACCCGCCGCTACAGGGGGCGACGCCAACTGGCCGGCGGGTTAAAAACCCGCCGCTACGGGGGGCGACGCCAACTGGCCGGCGGGTTCAAAACCCGCCGCTACGGGGGGCGGCCTCAACTGGCCGGCGGGTTCAAAACCCGCCGCTACAGGGGCCGGCGGGATACGGGCCGTTCCCCGGGCCCGCTTACTTGCCGTTGAACTTGTAGGCCGTGTTCTTGGGGTCGAAGTCGGCGTCGGTGAAGCCGTTGTTGATCTTCACGTTCATGTAGGTGTACTCCTCCATGAGCACCGGCTGGCCCCCCTCCTCGTGCGGCCAGTCGTAGGCCTCGTAGCGGATCGGGATCAGCAGCTCGTCGTCGATGAACACCCGGGCCAGGTGAAACCGGAAGTTCCGCCGG
>CAYRNG010000135.1:0-1794 GCA_964425395.1 uncultured Candidatus Kuenenia sp.
CGGGGTGACGTGGCTGGTGTCGTGATGGACGGTACCGCGGTTCAGCCAGGCCTGGAGGTGCCGGGTGAAGGAGCCGCTCGAGAAGTCGTCGGCCCAGAGCGTGGCGTAGGGCACGCCCGCCTTGGTGAGCGAGCCGTTGAGGTTGAGCATCCCCACCAGGCCCGGCCACTGCCCCGACCAGTTGGCGACGGTGAGAATCGGCCCGGCGTGGGTGGTGAGGCCGGGGAGGACGTGGTTGGAGTATTGCCAGACCGCCTCGGCCACCACGAGCGGCACCTCGGGCTCGATGCCCGCGAACACCTCGAGCCCCTCGCGGGCACTGGCAATGAAGCCGTGGCCCCGGCTGCGGGACGGGGCGTGGCCGCGGTCGAGGGTCCAGCCGGCTCGGGCGAAGGCCGCGGTGAGGTCGGCCTCCAGCGCCTTCTGGGCCGGCCAGCAGACCCGGTTGGCCTCCTCGCGGAGGTCGCCGCTGGCGACGAGCACGGCCCGCCGGCCCCGCCGAGTGGTGGCCGCAGAACGGGAGGCGATCATCTATGGAGAGTCCCGGGATGAGGCGGTGGAGCGAAGCCAACCCGCGACAACTATAATCCTGGCCTGGAGCCCGGCTCCACCACCCGCCCCTGATCGTCTTTTTCGGCCGAGTACCGGTCGTTCCACCTCCGGAGAACCCGTTGCCATGCCCAGCCCGCCGCTCTCCGCCCTGCCGCCAGCCCGCCTCCTGACCGGCTGGGCGGTAGCCCTCTGCCTGCTGGCTGCGGCTGCCGTGCGGGCTGAAGACAAGCCCGCCCCCGCAGCAGATGCTCCCCCCGCCGCCCCGGCTGAAAATCCGCCGGCTCCCGCGGAGAGCCCGGCCGCCGAGCCCGCCCCCCCGGCCAAGCTCGCCGACTTCGCCCGCTGGGTGATCGCGGCAGACTATTCCCGCGACGGCAAGCTCCTCGTCACCGCCGGCGGCGAGAGCCTGCTCTACCGGCCCGGCGACGTGGTGGCCTGGAACCCGGCCGACGGCTCGCGGCTGGGCGACTTCGCCGGCCACCCGACCGCCGTCTGGGCGGTCAAGCTCTCGCCCGATGCGACGCTGGCGGCCACGGCGGGCTACGACGGCCTGGTCAAGATCTGGGACGTGGCCTCCCGGGCCGCCAAGCACGACCTGGCCAAGCACAAGGGCTGGGTCCGCGGGGTCGCCTTCTCGCCCGACGGCAGCCGGCTGGCGACCGCCGGCGAAGATGGCACGGTCGTGATCTGGGACACGGCCACTGGCGCCGAGGTGAAGGCTGTCGCGGCCCACGCCGGGGCGGCCACCTGCCTGGCCTTCTCGCCCGACGGCAGCCGGCTCGCCAGCGGCGGCAGCGACAAGCTCGTCAAGCTCTGGGACGCAGCCTCCGGCGAGGAGAAGGGCAAGCTCGAGGGGCATGGCGACGCCCTCTGGGCCGTCGCCTTCTCCCCCGACGGAGCCACGCTCGCCAGCGGCGGCGCCGACCGGACGGTGCGGCTCTGGACCACGGGCGATCTCAAGCCGGCCGCCGAGCTGGGCGGCCACAAAGACTGGGTCACGAGTTTGGCCTTCGCCCCCGACGGCTCGCGGCTGGCCAGCGGCGGTATGGACGGTTCCGTGAAGCTCTGGGACGTGTCCGCCAAGGGAGAGCAGGAGGGCCCCGAAGCGGTCAAGTCGAGCATCTGGTGCGTGGCCTTTAGCCCCGACCCCAAGACCCTCTTCGCCGGCACCCACGCCGGCCCCAGGCTCGTGCCGCTGCCGGAGCCCAGGCTCCTCCCCCCGCCGCCGCCGCCGCCGCCCCC
>CAYRNG010000136.1:0-2064 GCA_964425395.1 uncultured Candidatus Kuenenia sp.
GCAGGAGGTGTTGGCCAGCCAGCCGCAGGATTGGCGGCAGGTGGCCACGGCGATCTCCGAAGGTCCGGCACCGCTCCCGCAGCCGGTCTGGTATCAGAAACACATGGCCCAGCACATGCGGGCCGAGATGCTCGGCCCCTGGCTCGATCGGCTCGACCACGCGCTGCTCGTGCGGCATCCGGCCCGTGTGATCGCCAGCTATCGGAAGGTGTTTCCCGCGATGACGCTCGCCGAGACTGGCCTGCCCTGGCAGATGCGGCTCTTCGAGCATCTTGAGGCGTCCCGCGGCGCGGGGCCGGTCGTGATCGATGCGGCCGATCTGCGGCGAAGCCCAGATGCGACGCTCCGCCGGCTCTGCGCCGGCCTGGGGCTCGCATGGGATCCCGCGATGCTCGCCTGGCCCGCCGGCCCGCATCCTCAGGATGGCGTCTGGGCCCCGCACTGGTACGAGGGCACCTGGCGGTCTACTGGCTTCGAACCAGTCGCGGCCGACGAGCCACCGCTCCCCGAACCCGACGTTCCATTCCTCGCCGAGGCCGTCGCACTGTACGATCGGCTCCGCTCATGCTCCAACGCCGAAACCAAGCCAACGACCACCTGATCGTCAACATCAACGGCCGGCTCCTGCCCCGAGACCAGGCGGGTGTGTCGCCCTTCGACTCGAGCGTCCAAAACGGTGACGCTGTCTGGGAAGGCCTGCGGCTCTATGCGGGGCGGATCTTTCGGCTCGAGAGCCACCTCGCCCGGCTGCGGAAGAGCGGGGCGATGTTGGCCTATGAGGGTGTTCCCGCCGACGAGACCCTGGTGAACGAACTCGCCCGCACGCTCGCCGCCAACCAGATGCACGACGGCGTGCACGTGCGGCTGACCGTCTCCCGCGGCCTGAAATACACCAGCGGACTCGACCCGCGGATCAACCAGGCGGGTTGCTCGTTCTTTATCCTGGCCGAGCACAAGCCGCCGGTCTTCGACAACACCCACGGCATCCGCCTGATCACGGCTCGGCAGCGTCGCCCCTTCGCCGACGTGCTCGACCAGCACATCCACAGCTGCAACCAGCTCACGAGCATCCTCGCCAAGCTCGAGGCCAACGCGGCCGGCGTCGACGACGCCGTGCTGCTCGACACGGCCGGCATGCTGGCCGAGACGAGTTCGACCCACCTCTTCCTGGTGCGGGCAGGCCGCGTCATGACATCCACCACCCGGGCCTGCCCGGAGGGGATCACGCGATCGGTGGTGCTCGAACTCTGCCGCGACCTGGGGATTCCAACCGAGGAGCGGGACGTGCCGGCGGCCGAACTTGCCCTGGCCGACGAGATGTTCGTGACGGGCACGATGGGGGAGATCACGCCGGTGGCTGCGCTCGACGGCTGCGGCTTGGGCAGCGTGCCCGGCCCCGTAACCACTCGGATCGCGGCTCGGTTTCGGGAAGTCACCAGCGATCCAACCGAAGGCACGCTCCTGGTGGGGTGACACGGGGGCGGGAATGGCATAGCATTTCTAAGCGGCGTTTAGATGCCCCGATGCTCCTCGGCTCACGCTTGGGGCGGGTCGTTCAATCCGGGGGGTTTCCAGCTTCGGTACGCGGTTTCAAGGAGCATTCGTATGGGGGCTTTGGTTCGGTGCGGCGGGTCGCAGTGGGTCCTGGTCATGGTTGCGGTGGCCGCGGCAGGTGGCCTGGGCCGGCAATCTGAGGGATGGGAGCCAGCCAAGGGGCCGCTCATGACCCGCTGGGCGACAGACGTCGATCCGGCTGCGGCGCTGCCTGAATACCCGCGGCCCCAACTGGTTCGCCCCGACTGGCAGAACCTCAACGGCCTCTGGGACTACGCGATCGCCGCTGCCGACGCCGCCCAGCCGGCCGAGTGGCAGGGCGAGATCCTCGTGCCGTTTCCGGTCGAGTCGGCGCTCTCGGGCGTGATGAAGCGGGTGAGTCCCGAGGAACGGCTCTGGTATCGACGGACCTTCACCGTGCCGCCCGGCTGGCAGGGCCGCCGGGTGCTGCTGCATTTCGGAGCCGTCGATTGGCATGCCAAGGTCTTCGTCAACGGCCAGGAGGTCGGC
>CAYRNG010000137.1:0-4296 GCA_964425395.1 uncultured Candidatus Kuenenia sp.
AGCGGCGGGGTTTTTAACCCCCCGCCCGGTGACCCCCCGGCTCCCCCCCCCCGCAACCCCCCCCGGGCCCGGGAGGGCCCCCCCGGGCGGGGCGCGGGAGCCGCGCCGTCACCGGGCGGGGGGTTAAAACGGCCTCTCCCCCCCCGCGGGGCCACCCCGCCGCTACGAGGCGGCCGTGCTCTGCGGGTCGTGCGAAACGTAGCCGCGGGTTTTCAACCCTGCGGACAGCGCGAAGAAGCCAACGGGAAACGAACGCACTGCGAATGCGGCGTCAATTGGCCGGCGGGTTAAAAACCCGCCGCTACGAGGCGGCCGTGCTCTGCGGGTCTGGCGGTGTGGACCGTCAACCCGCAGGTCTCAGGGCTGAAAGGGGACAGTCCCCGAAGCGGGGACAGTCCCCAGCGAGCGTCCGGCGGCGCTCACACGCGGCCGCGGAGCATGCCGTGCCAGTAGAGCCGCGGCAGCACCTGCGTTTTCAAGAGCCACATGCTGTACCGCTCCTGCGCCTGGTCGAACCAGAACGACTCGGCCGGCTGGTTGTCGTAGTCGAACTCCGCAAGCATCAGCTTGCCGTAGCCGGTCACGACCGGGCACGACGAGTAGCCGTCGTAGGAGGCCACCAGCGGCCGGCCCTGCAGCGCCGCCCGCAGGTTCGCCACCAGCACCGGGGCCTGCTTGCGGATCGCCGCGCCCGTCTTCGAGGTCGGCAGGCCGGCGGCGTCGCCGAGGGCGAACACGTTGGGATGGGTCGGGCTCTGGAGCGTGTGCTTGTCGGCGGCGCACCAGCCCTGCTCGTCGGCGAGCTCGCTCGACCGGACGACGTCGGGCGGACCCATCGGGGGCGTGACGTGCACCATGTCGTAGTGCACGGTCTCCCGATCATGCGTGTCGAGGTTTTCAAACACGGCCTCGCGGGCCTCGGGCCGGAGCTCGACGAGGTTGTGCCGAAACATCGTCTCGATGCCCCGCCGGGCCACCACCTGCTCGAGCGTACGGCGGTATTTTTCGACCGAGAAGATCGCCTTGGCCGGCGAGGCGAACACCACCCGCGAGCGGTCGCGGACGCCCTGCCGCCGAAAGGCGTCATCGGCGAGATACATGATCTTCTGGGGCGCCCCGCCACACTTGACGGCGGTGTTGGGCACCGTGAACAGGGCCGTGCCCCCCTGGAAACTGCGGATGCACTCCCAGGTGTAATCGACGTGCTGCACCGAGTAGTTGCTGCAGATGCCGTGCCGGCCGATCCCTTCCGCCAGGCCCGGGATCGCGGTCCAGTTGATTTGGATCCCCAGGGCCACCACCAGCCAGTCGTAGGTGACCCGCTCACCGCCGGCTGTGAGGACGGCGTTCGCATCCGGCTCGAGGGCCGTCACGCGGTCGCGGATCCACGCAACGCCCGGCGGGATGAAGTCGGCCTCGCGACGGCGGCTGGCGGCCAGCGGAAACACACCGCCCCCCACGAGCGTCCAGAGGGGCTGGTAGTAGTGGTCTTCCGAGGGCTCGATGATTCCGATCCCGAGCTGCCGGTCGGCACGCCGCAGCCGGGCGGCGACCGTGATCCCGCCGCTGCCGCCGCCGAGGATCAACACGGGAACATGGCGGGGGGCTGCCATCGGAAAACTCCTCGAGGGATCGCGGGGCCAAGAATCACACAAATATATCGCGATCCGACGATATGTCAAGGCGGGCTCGCGGCTGAGAGCGGCGACATCTCGGCTGAGCTCGCGGCGCTGGCCCGTCATCCCGTGGCGGTCGCGCTGGCAGCGGGCGGAAGCCGCGGCGGGGCATGAGGGAGGGTCGCAGGGAGGGGTTGCGTCAACTGGCCGGCGGGAAAAAACCCCTCGCTACATGGGCGGCCGTGCTCTGCGCGGTTGGCAGTGTAGATGGCGGGGTGGCAGGGTGGATAGTCCGTCACGGCGTGACGGACCTACGAGCGTGACGGGCTGGGGATCTATACTGCTGCCCATCTTCGATCCTCCGCTCGGAACCTGTACCACCATGGCCGACCCCGCCGCTCTCGCTGCCCGCCTGACCGATGCCGATCCGGCCGTCCGGCTCGCCGCTGCCGAACGATTGGCCCAGAGCGGTGAAGACGCCGCCCCGGCTGCCGTGCCGCTGGTGCGGGCCTGCGGCGATGCCGACGAACAGGTCCGCGAGCAGGCTGTGGCGGCGCTCGAGGAGCTCGGGGTCCCGCCGGCAGCCACGATCGCCGACCTGACCGGCCTGGTGGAAGCCGCCGATCCGCTCACCGCCTACTGGGCGGTCACGCTCCTGGGGCGACTTGGAGAATCTGCGGCGGCTGCGGTGCCGGCCCTGGCAAGTCGGCTCGGTGCCGATGCCGATGCGGCCGTGCGGCAGCGGGCCGCCTGGGCGCTGGGCCGGATCGGCCCAGCCGCGGCGGCTGCTCGGGGGCCGCTCGAAGAGGCGGCCGGCAGCGACGATCCTCGGCTCGCGCGGCTGGCTGGCGAGGCGATCGCCGCAATTGGCGGCTAGGCCGCCGGCAGACTCCGCCCCTCCTGCCCCGTTTCCGGGCGGCGTGATCGGCCTGCCCGCCGGCCGATACAGGAGGTGTGGCATCACGCGCGTTTCCCACCGCTGCTCCCTCTCGCCGTCGGCTCTTCCGGCTGGCGGCGGTGGCCTGGTGCGGCATGGCCTGGCTCCTGCCGGCAGCCGCGTCGGCCCAGCCGGCCCCCAAGCCCTGGGACGCCGTCCTGATCGCGAGCTTCAACATCCAGGTGTTCGGCGAGTCGAAGCTGGCGAAGCCGCACGTGGTCGAGATCCTGGCCCGCGTGGTGCGGAAGTTTGACATCGTCGCGATCCAAGAGGTGCGGGCGAAGTCGGACGAGATCATTCCCCGCTTCGTGCAGGCGGTGAACGCCGCCGGCAGCCGCTACGCCCACCTGGTCGGGCCCCGCGAGGGCCGCACGGTGAGCAAGGAGCAGTATGTGTTCCTCTACGACACCACCCGGATCGAGCTCGACCCGACGTCCCCGGCCGTGTTTCCCGATCCCTCCGACCGGCTCCACCGGCCGCCCCTCTGCGCGCGGTTCCGGACCCGCGTCCAGCCGGCCCACATGGCCTTCACCTTCTGGCTGGTCAACACCCACACCGATCCCGACGAGGTGCCGCAGGAGCTCGACGCCCTGGCCGACGTGTTCGCGGCGATGCAGCGGGCCCGGCCCGACGAGGACGACGTGATCCTGCTCGGTGACCTGAACGCCGGCCCGCCCCAGTTCACCGCCTTCAAGCGGATCCCGAACATCGGCTGGGCGGTGGCCGGCACGACCACCAACACCCGCCGGACGAAGACCTACGACAACCTGCTCTTCGCCTGGCCGCAGACGGGCGAATACCTCGGGGCCTGGGGCGTGGTCGACCTGCAAAATGCTTTCGGGCTGCCGCTCGAGGCCGCCCTGGAGGTTTCCGACCACAACCCCGTCTGGGCGGCCTTCCATCCCTGCGAGGCCCGCCTCCCCCAACAGATGCCGCTCGCCGCCCAGCCAGCGACGGTGCGGTGAGGCGGGGACGGGGCAGCCTCGGCTGGCGGTCGAGAGGGTCCACCACGGCGTGACGGACCTACAGGGGACTGTCCCCGCTTCGGGGACTGTCCCCTTTCCTGCATATTGCCCGGATGCCGAAGGGGGACAGTCCCCGCGGCGGGGACAGTCCCCGGGCGAGCGTCCGGCGAGATGGCACGGGCAACCCCGACCCACGGAAGGGGCTGCCTCAACTGGCCGGCGGGATCGTCCGTCACGGCGTGACGGACCTACAGGGTCTCGCGCATGCCCCGCAGGACGAGGTCGTGGAAGCTCACCAGGCCGATCACCGTGCGGTTCTCGATCACCGGGGCCCGCATGATCCCAAACCGCTCGAGCAGCCGGGCGCAGTAGCGGATGTCCATCTCGGGATCGACGCCCAAGACGGGCTTGCTCATGATCTCGTAGAGGTTGACCCGGTCGGGGGAGCGGTCGGCCGCCAGCACCTTCTTGGCGATGTCGGAGAGCAGCACGAGCCCGTACTCGTCGCCAGGATGCCGCTTGTCGACGACCAGGGCCCGCGCCTCCTCGTGCCGCATCCCGGCCAAGGCCTCCCGGACGGTCAGCTTGCCGTCCACCAGGTCGAACTCCCGCTTCATCACGTCGCGGACGCGGACGGTCTGCCGGTCGCTCATAGGTGATCCTCCAGTTTGGGAACGAGCGAGGCGGCCTGGTGGGCCACGCCCACCGCATCCTCGACGTCGATCATGAAGGCGATGCCCGTCCCGGGCGACGAGTCGAAGCGGCCCGTCCGCTCGAT
>CAYRNG010000138.1:0-2575 GCA_964425395.1 uncultured Candidatus Kuenenia sp.
CGTGAAGCCGTGGTCGATCGCACTTTGGCAGGTGGCCGGCGAGTTGCCGTGGTCCTGGTGCATGGCGACGGGAATCGTGGGATAGAGCTCGGCGGCGGCAAGCATCAGGTGGCGGAGGTAGTTGTCCTGGGAGTAGCTGCGGGCACCCCGCGAGGCCTGCACGATCACCGGCGAGTCGGTCTCCCGGGCCGCCTCCATGATGGCCTGGATCTGCTCCATGTTGTTGACGTTGAAGGCGGCCAGGCCGTAGCTGTGCTCGGCGGCGTGGTCAAGCAGGATCCGGAGGGGGACGAGCGGCATGGGAGAACTCCTCGGGAGGCAGGCAGGGCCGACGGGAGACGCCGGCGCCGGATTCAAGCGGCGGCGAAGAGCATACGGCAAAACCGGGGGTGCTAGAATCCCTGCGTCTTTCCGCCCCCGCCGGCCGCCGTCATGGACCTCCGCCCCGTCGCCGATCCGCTCAGGAGTTTCTTCTACGTGGCCGGGGGCTGGGCCTGCCTCGGCCTGGCCGTGCTGGGGGCGATCCTGCCGATCCTGCCCACGACGCCGTTTCTGCTGCTGGCGAGCTGGTGTTTCTACCGGGGCTCGCCGCGGATCCACGCCTGGCTGCACCGCTCGCAGTGGTTCGGCCCCACGCTTGACGACTGGCAGCACTACCACGGCATCCGCCGCAGCCTCAAGCACCGGGCGATCCTGATGGTGCTGGCCGTGACGGTGACCACGCTGTTCTTCAACGCCCTGCCCTGGTACCTCCAGTATCTCGTGATCGGCCTGGTGGGCTACGGCCTGTACACGATCTGGA
This sequence comes from uncultured Candidatus Kuenenia sp., assembly GCA_964425395.1. Lineage (GTDB taxonomy): Bacteria > Planctomycetota > Planctomycetia > Pirellulales > UBA1268 > QWPN01. The sequence goes on from CAYRNG010000138.1 coordinate 803, forward strand.
CCGTGCCCACGCTTCCCGACGACGCCCCGCCCCCGCCCCGCACGATCGTGGGCTGAGTCAGGAGCCCCGGGCGGGCCGCGACAGGGCGGCCACGGCGGCAAGGATCCCCAGGCCGGCGAGGTCGATGACGGAGAAGCCGGTGCCGGCGATGCCCAGGCTGTCGGGGGCCAAGGCACAGGCCGCGGCCAGGAAGCAGGCCGCCCGCAGCGGCCAGGAGAGCGGCCCCCGCAGGAAGCCCGCCATGCCGGCGGCCAGGGCCACGATCGCCACCACGGCCGCCGCCACCGCACCGACCACGGCGGGGAGCGTCGGCGGGCCGCCGTCGTGGCCCATCAGGCAGAGGGCCGGCCGGTAGACGAACATGAACGGCAGCGTGAAGCCGACGAGCGCGAACCGGAAGGCCGCCAGGCTCGCGGCCATCACCGGGGCCCCGGCGATCGAGGCGGTAGCGTAGGCGGCCAGGGCCACCGGCGGCGTCACCATCGCCATCATCCCGAAGTAGAAGATGAACAGGTGGGCCGCCAGGATCGGCACGCCGAGGGCCGGGTCGGCGAACACCGGGCCGATGATCGTCGCCAGGAGCAGGTAGGAGACGGCGCTCGGCAGCCCCATCCCGAGCACGAGCGAGCAGCCCATGATGGCCAGGAGCGCGAGAAACAGGCTGTTGCCCGCCAGCGGGATGATCGCCGCCGGCACGCCGGTGCCGATGCCCGTCCGCGAGACCAGGCCGATCACGATCCCCACGCAGGCCGCCGCCGCCACCAGCGGCACGCCTCCGGCGGCCGTCGCCCGGGCCGCAGCCACGACCCGCTCCCGCCAGGCCGGGGCGACGAGCCCCGCGAGGAAGAGCCCGGCCAGCCCCAGGATCAGGGCGTCGGCCCAGCCGGTGACGGCCGGCAGGAACTGCCAGGCCGCGGCAGCGAGCCCCGCCCAGAGGGCAAAGGCCCCGGCCCGGGCGGCCCCCCCGGGCCCGGTGGCCGGATTGACGAGCATGAGCGCCACGACCAGCGCCAGCGCCAGGCTCACGGCCCGAAACGGCGAGAAGCCTGCAAATAGCAGAGTCATCAGCACCGCCAGGGCCGCCACGAAGGTGAATCCCGCCAGGCTCACAAGCGGCGGCCGACTCAAGGCTTCGCCAGGCCGGCCGCCAGACTCAGCCGACAGCTCGGCACCGGCCAAGGCCGCCTCGCCCCCGCGGCCGGCGTCGATCCGGCGGGCGGTGAAGTGCACGAGCAGGAAGATCGAGAGGTAGTAGAGGATCGCCGGAATGATGGCCGCCTGGACAATCTCCAGGAATCGCACCGGGGGGTCGCGGTTGATGATCTCGAGCATCATGTAGGCCGCCGCTCCCATCACCGGCGGCACGAGCGCCCCGCCCGAAGAGGCCGCCGCCTCGATGCCGGCCGCGGTCGCGGCCGGAAAGCCGATGCCCCGCATCAGCGGGATCGTGAAGGCACCGGTGGTGGCAGCGTTGGCCACGGCGCTGCCGGAGAGCGAGCCCATCAGGCCGCTGGCGAGCACGGCCACCTTCGCCGGCCCGCCGGCCCGCCGGCCGAAGAGCCGCTCGGCCAGGGCGATCACCCAGCCGGTCGCCCCCGCCGCCTGGAGGGCAACCCCGAAGAGCACGAACAAAAAGACGTAGCGGAACATGACGGCCAGGGCCGTCCCAAACACCCCCTCGCTGCGGAGCCACGACTGGCCCACGATCGCGGCCCAGTCCTGGCCGCGGTGAGGAAACAGCCAGTCGGGCAGCTCCCGGGCCACGCCCTGGTG
>CAYRNG010000139.1:0-8043 GCA_964425395.1 uncultured Candidatus Kuenenia sp.
GCCCCCACCTGCTTGACGAACAGGGCCAGCGACAGCCCGTCGAGGAGCGAGAGCGCCGCAAACAGGATCCCGTACAGGCCGAAGAACGGCAGGGCCCGAGCCAGCTGCCCCGGTTCGAGATGCAAGAGCCGCGAGAGCATCGGGCCTCAGGCCAGCTCCCGCCGCAGTCCCGCGGGCACGAGCGGCTCGCCCGGCACCAGGTCGAAGGCCGAGGGCTCGACGGCCCAGCGGTCGAGCGTATGGCCGACCAGGCCGACGGCGAACCGGCAGACGTGGGTGAGCTCGTCCACCGAAAGACCGAGCGCGGTCAGCGTGGCGGGCCGGCAGAGGGGCAGGACGAAATCGGTGCCGCAGACCTTGGGTGTATCGCCGGTGGCGGTGATGTTGTTGATCAGACTCCGCCGTTCGGCCGGCCCGCAGTCGGCCCGCTCCCGGGCTACCTTGGCGATCGCCGGCACCGCCCGCAGCATCCCGCCGTCGCGATAGACGACGACCCGGAGCTCATAGCGGTGGCCGACCAGCGGGTGCCTGGGATCCGCCACCCGGCAGGCATCGACGTAGTCGCAGAGGGTGTAGGGGAGCGACCCGCCGGGGGCGTCGTAATATTCGGCGGTCTGGGCCAGCGAGGCGTCGATCCGCCGGGCCACGCTCACCCGCGGCTCGGCCGGATCGAGGAAGAACTCGATCCCGTGGCCCAGGCCGGTGCCGTGCGGCTTGATCACGGTCTGCCGGCCGAGCCTGAGCCATTCGCAGACCAGCTCGACAAGCTGCTCGCGGGAATGGGCATGGGCGTGCTGCATGGGCCGGACACCGAGGTTTCGGCCCTCCCGCTCGGCGAACGACGTGACCATCCGGTAGGCCACGCCCTTGTCGCTGCCGGCCGTGTAACAGCGGTTGACCGGCAGGAAGGAGTCGATGTCGACGCCGCCAGCGAACTGCTGGATCAGGTTGCCGCAGAAGCGATCGTTGACGGCGGCGGCCAACCGCCGGCCGTGAATCCGCACGCAGCCGTCGTCGCCCAGCCGGGCCGCCCGGAGGAAGTCTTTGATGTAGCCGATCGCCACGGTGGGCCGGGCGGGCCGGAGGCTGCCCCGCTCCGCCTCGAGCTGGCCGAGCGACCGCACGTCGGCCGAGCCGAACTGCCGCTCGAGCCCGTCCCGCAGGGCATCCACGAACAGGAGCTTCTCGTGCAGCAGGCGGTTGGCCCGGGGGGCGTCTTCCCGCTCCTTGCCGGAGACGGCCACGACCACGAGGCCGGTGGGATCGGCGACGAAGCTGGCCGTCTCCCGCAGGGAGGCGAGCACCGCATCAATGCAGGTGCGGGGCAGGTTGGTGACCCCGCCGATCCCGGTGCCGTTCATCTCGAGGAGATGCACCCGGAGGTCGTCACGGGGGCCGGGGGCGGCCGGGTTGTCGCAGGAGACGAGCAGATCGAGGGGCGCGACGACGAACTGGCCCCGCTGGGCCCAGGACGAGAGCGGCCGCGAAGCGGCGGCAGTGAAGTGGGTCACGAGCTCCGGATCCTGGCCGGCCTGGATCAGCTCGCGGTCCTCGAGTTCGTGGCCGAAGAGCGGCGAGGCCGCGATCAGCGTGGAGAGGGAGACGGCCGGGGCGTCGATCGGCATGCAGGGATCCAGGCGGGAGGGATGCGAACGACTAAGATCCTAAAGCGAACTACGGTTGCGCGAAGGGCAAAATCCGACAGCCACCGCATTCCTGGTTCGTAAGGATTGCAACCACGGCGACTCGGGGTCAAGGGCAATCCCCGACTTCGTAAAAACCCGTCAGCCCGGCCCGACACGATGGTCGAGGGCCGCGGTGGGGCCCCAGCGGAGGCAGGTCCGGATGGCGGCCGTCACGTGTCGCTTGGCGAGGTCCACCGCGGCCTCGAGCCCGAGGCCGCGGGCCAGGCCGGTGGCGATCGCCGCCGAGTAGGTGCAGCCGGTACCGTGGGTCTCCACGCCCTTGCGAAAGGGAGCGGAGAACCGCCGGCTGCCGGCGGCCGTAACCAGGATGTCGGTGGCCACCCGCCCCCCCAGATGCCCTCCCTTGAGCAGAAACCCACAGCCATGACGCTCGACCAGCCGCCCCCCTGCCTCCTCCATCTCCTCTAAATTCCGGCAGGGCAGTTCCGAGAGGATCCGCAGCTCGTCGAGGTTGGGGGTGACGAGGGTGGCCCGCGGAAAGAGTTCCCGCCGGTAGGCGGCGATCGCCGCGGGCTCGAGCAACGGGTCACCGCTCGAGGCCACCATCACCGGATCGACCACCAGCGGCAGGTCGGGCACAGCGGCGAGTGCCCCGGCGACGGCCCGGATGATGCCCCGCGAGAAGAGCATCCCGGTCTTGGCGGCCCGGACCGGAAAGGCCTGGAGCGAGAGCCGGATCTGGGCCGCCACCAGCCCCGGCCGGACCGGCTGGATCGCCTCCACGCGGCCGGGCACCTCGGCCACCACGCAGGTGACGGCCGTCTGGGCATAGCCCCCCAGCGCCGTGATCGCCTTCAGATCGGCCTGGATCCCCGCCCCGCAGGAATTATCCGAACCGGCGATCGTGAGCACGACAGGTGGCGGCGGCATGAGGTGCAATCAAGACTCCAGACACTCACGAGTGACCAGCTCCGGAGTAGATCAGGCAGGGGTTGCCCGTGCCAATCGAGCCGGATTTCCCTGCAGACTAATTTGTCTCCGCCGCAACGCACCGTCCCCTGGCTTGCGCCAGGGGTTTTTATGTGCCGAGCGCGAGTCCAATAGAAACCCCGGGCGCGAGCCCGGGGACGGTGGGTCATGCGCTCATCCCGCCATCCACACCGCCAGCCGCGCACAGCACGGCCGCCCCGAAGCATCGACTTTCGCCACCTACTTTCCCAGCTCCACCGTTTGGCCCGTGCGGAACGACTCGTCGGCCGCCAACACGATCCGCAGGCTGTTGACCGCGTCGTCCATGTGGGCGGAGAGGTCGCGGTCGCTGCGGATGGCGTCCAAAAACAGCTCCTGCTCCAGCTGGCAGAGGCCGTCGTGGTCGGGCTCGCCCGAGCAGTCGATGAACTCGTCGGGGCGGGCGAAGGAGCCGTCGGGGGCCAGTTCCGCGTGGTGGAGCTTGAGCACGGCCGCCTTGGTGTGGGCCTCGATCTCGTCGCTGGCCGCCTCCCCCTCCTTGACGCCGGCGATGCTCACGCAGCCCTTGGGGCCGACCACGTCCTTCACGAAGTAGGCCGTCTCGCTCATCATCGGCCCCCAGCCCGCCTCGTACCAGCCGACCGAGCCGTCGGCAAAGGTCACCTGGAGGCAGCCGTAGTTGTACATCCCCGGCACCAGCTCGTCCGACAGCCGGGCCCCGATGGCCGACACCCGCACCGGCCGCGAACGGGTCATCTGGCACATCACGTCCACATAGTGCACCCCGCAGTCGACGATCGGTGACATCGAATCCATCAGCGCCTTGTGGGTCTTCCACATGGCTCCAGACGCCTGCTGGTTGAGGTTCATCCGCATCACCAGCGGCTTGCCGAGCGTGCGGGCCGTCTCGATGAACCGGATCCAGGTGGGGTGGACGCGGAGGATGTAGCCGATCACGAGCTTCTTGCCGGCGGCTCGGGCGGCGGCCACGACCCGCTCGGCCTCGGCCACCGTCACCGCCAGCGGCTTCTCGAGGAACACGTGGCAGCCGGCGGCGAAGGCGGCCAGGGCGTACTCGGCGTGGGTGTCGGGGTAGGTGTTGATCGAGACGGCGTCAGGCTTTGTGGCGGCCAGCGCCTCGTGGTAATGGGAAAACTGCGGATACTCCGCCCCCACCGCGTCGAGCAGCGCCCGCCGCGAGGCTTCCCCGCGGGACACGACCCCCACGATCTCGAACCCGTCGAGGGCGTGGTAAGCCTTGGCGTGGGAGGTGCCCATGTGGCCGCAGCCGGCCACGAGCACCCGGATCGGTGTGGCTGCCATGAAGAGACGTCTCCAGAAGGGGCGGCCCGGCGAGCCGGCGAACGATGGGTGAACGGTCGGTCAGGCGGCGGCCCGGACGGCGGCCAGGATGATCGCCCGGAGCTTGGGCTCGGCCCCGTGGGCCACCGCCAGGATGCTCTCCACCGTGGCCACCTCCAGGGCGTCAGGCAGGCACATGTCGGTGATCACCGAGATGCCCAAGACCTGCATCCCGCCATGCACCGCCACGAGCACCTCCGGCACGGTTGACATCCCCACCACGTCGGCGCCGATGATTCGCAGGAAGCGATACTCCGCCCGGGTCTCGAGATTGGGGCCGGTCACGGCCACGTAGACGCCCCGGTGGGCCACGAAGTCTTCCCGCCGGGCCACGGCCAGGGCCGCGTCGATCAGGGCCGGGGTGTAGGGGGCCGACATGTCGGGAAACCGCGGTCCCAGCCGCTCGTCGTTGATCCCGATCAGGGGATTGTCGCCGAGCAGGTTGATGTGGTCCTCGATCACCATCAGGTCGCCGGTCCGGTACTGCGGATTCAGTCCGCCGCAGGCATTGGTGACCAGCAGGAGGCCGGCTCCCAACCGCTGCATCACCCGGACGGGAAAGGTGATCTGCTGGAGCGGATAGCCCTCGTAGGCGTGCATCCGCCCCTCCATCACCACCACCGGCACCCCTTCGAGCCGCCCGCAGACGAACTGCCCGGCATGGCCGTGGGCCGTGGATCGGGCGAAGTGCGGGATCTCGTCGTAGGGGATCGTGACCGCCTCGGTGAGGCTGCCCGAGATGCCGCCCAGGCCGCTGCCCAGAATGATGGCCACCTTGGGCTCGAGGTTCCAGCGGCCGCGGATGAAGGCCACCGCCTCCATGATCTTGTCGTATTGGTCGAGCATGCCTGCTTCCGAAAATCTGCCGCCGCGGCAACCAACGCCACGGGAGGGCCGCATCGTAGCAGCAGCCCCGCTCAGTCGCCCAGCAGGGCCTGAAAATCGGGATGCTCGTGGAGGCTTTCCAGGTCGGGGTCGGTCTCCATGTGGGCCAAGTCGTCGTAGCCCAGGAGGATCGCCCGGGAGAGCGCGTCGATCGCCTCGTCGGGCCGGCCCGCCCGGGCCAGTGAGCAGGCGAGGGTGTAGCGGGCCAGAAAATCTTCCGGCAAGAGTTCGACCACCCGCCGATCGAGCTCCACCGCCCGCCGCACGTTGCCCTTCCGCGAGACGAGCTCCGCCAGGATCCGCAGCGTCTCGACCGAGTCGCCCTGGCGGGCCAGAAGCCGCTCGAAGAAGTCGATGTCGAAGTCGAGCTGGTCGAGCTTGCCAAACCAGGGCACCGGCTGGCGGCGGCCCCGCCGCGCGGTCTGCCCGGCCCCCGCGTCGGGGTCGTCGGGAACGAATTCGTGGGTATCGAGCCCGGCCATGGCTGGCTCCCTGGTCCGGCCCGCGGCCGGGCGACACTACTTCTTCTTGCCAGCGCCCTTGGCGGGGGGCGGCTCGGCGTCTCCGTCGTCGGGATGATCCCAGTCGGGGTCGTCCCCCTCCTCCTCGAAGTCATCGTCGAACTCGTCGTCGAAGTCGTCGAAGCTCGACTCCTCGTCGGCCGGCTGCGAGACGGCCAGATCCTCCTCGTCGCCGAGATCGTCGTCGTCGGGATCGACCGCCGCGGTCACCGCCGGCGGCTCGCGGCCGGCTGGGGGCAGCAGGGGCCCGGCACCGAGCGGGGCCGGGAGGGGATCGAACGCGACAGGGCAGGCAGGGGCCAGAAGGCTCACGATGGAGGACTCGCGGAGGGCGGTATTGCTCACTGGATAAAACCGTTTTCCCGCGGCCGAGTCAAGTCGGGAGATCGGAAAGGAGGGGCCAATCGGGAATCTCCAGGGCTGAGCGGGGTTGCCCGTGCCATCTCGCCGGACGCTCGCCGGGGACTGTCCCCGCCGCGGGGACTGTCCCCCTTCGGCATCCGGCCGGCGCTTCGGTTTCCAACGCCGGCTCGATTGGCACGGGCAACCCCTCCCACGGAAGAGGCAGCGTCAACTGGCCGGCTGATAGTCCGTCACGGCGTGACGGACCTACGATACGGCCCAGTCGTCCCCGCTCCACGCGGTCAGGTGTGGTAGTCGGCGTTGAGGTGGACGTAGTCGGCGGTCAGGTCGCTGGAGTGGAACACGATCGCCCCGGGGCCCGAGCCCACCACGAGGTCGATCCGCGTTTCCCGGGCCGCCCGGATCGAGGCCGAGGCGGCCGCGGCGTCGAACGGCACCGGCGCCCCCCCGCGGAACAGGAGCAGGCCGTTGAGCCGCAGCTCCACGGCCGCCGGGTCGAAGGCCACCCCCGCGTAGCCGGCGGCCGACACGATCCGCCCCCAGTTGGGGTCGGCCCCGTGGACGGCCGTCTTGACCAACGGGCTGTCGGCGATGGTGCGGGCGATCCGCCGGGCGTCTTCCCGGCTGCCAGAGCCGCTGACCGCGATCCGCAGCACGTGCGTGGCCCCCTCGCCATCGTCGGCCATCTCCCGGGCCAGCACCCCGCAGACCTCCCGCAGGGCCCGGCCGCAGGCCTCGAGCCCGGCCCCGTGAAGCGTCCCGCCGCCGGCCGCCGCGTTGGCCAGGAGAAGCACCGTGTCGTTGGTGCTCATGTGGCCGTCCACGCTCACGCAGTTGAACGAGTCGTCGGCCGCCTCGGCCAGGAGCCGCTGGGCGTCGGCCGGCTCGAGGGCCGCGTCCACGAGCACGACGCCGAGCATCGTGGCCAGCCGGGGGCCGATCATCGCCGCCCCCTTGGCCATCCCGAACAGCGTGTAGCCGGTGCCGCCCGCCGTGAACGAGGCCCCGGCCAGCTTGGGCCGGGTGTCGGTGGTCATCATGCCGCGGGCCGCCGCCACGGCCGCCTCGTCGTCGGACCCCAGCCGGGCCGCCGCCGCCGCAATTCCCGCCGCCACCTTCTCCAGCGGCAGAAACTCGCCGATGATCCCGGTCGAGAGCACGAGCACCTCCTCGGCAGCCACGCCGAGCGCCCGGCCCGCCTCGGCCGCCATCCTGCGGGCATCGTCCAGACCGCGGCTGCCGGTGCAGGCATTGGCGTTGCCCGAGTTGACCACGATCCCGCGGAAGCCGCGGCCCGGGGTCAGGGCCCGGTCGTAGGCCACCGGGGCGGCGTACACGAGATTGGTGGTGTACACGCCGGCCGCCGTGGCGGGCAGGTCGCTGGCGATCAGCGTGACGTCCTGCCGGGAGGCGTCCTGCTTGATGCCGGCGGAGACGCCCGCCATCCGGAAGCCGCGGGGCAGCGGCGGAATCGGCAGGCGGAGCGGGGTGTCGCCAGGAAGCATGACTACAGCAGCCCCGCGGTTTCGGGGAGGCCGAACAAGACGTTGAAGTTCTGAACGGCTGCCCCGGCCGCCCCCTTGACGAGGTTGTCGAGGCAGGCGATCAGCAGGATCCGGCCGCGGACGACGCGGGCGGTGATGTCGCAGAAGTTGGTGTCGACCGTGTCCTTCGTGCCGGGCAGATGGTCCACGACCCGCACGAACCGCTCCCCGGCGTAGGCCCCGCGGAGCAGGTCCATCACGTCGGCCTCGGTGACCGACTTCGTGGGCCGGGCGTAGATCGTGGCCAGGATCCCGCGGTCCATCGGGGCCAGTTGCGGCGTGAAGATCACCTCCGGCCGGCTGCCGGCATGGCGGGCGAGGATCTGCTCGATCTCGGGAGTGTGGCGGTGGCGGCCGACGTTGTAGGCCGACATGCTCTCGTTGCACTCGGGAAAGTGGGTCATCAGCTTGGGCTGGCGGCCCGCCCCGCTGACGCCGCTCTTGGCGTCGATGATGATGTCGGAGAGCTCGACGAGCCCCGCCCTGACCAGCGGGGCCAAGGGCAGGATCGCGGAGGTCGCGTAGCAGCCGGGGTTGGCCACCAGCTGCTGGCCGACGATCCGCTCCCGGAACAGCTCCGGCAGCCCGTAGACCGTGGTCCCCAGCCGGCCGGAGTCGGGATGCTCGTGGCCGTACCAGTCGAGGTAGGTGGCCGCGTCGTCGAGCCGGTAGTCGGCGCTGAAGTCCACCACCTTCGCCCCGCCGGCAAGCACCCGGGGCAGAATCTCCGCGCTCGCGCAGTGCGGCAGACAG
>CAYRNG010000140.1:0-8444 GCA_964425395.1 uncultured Candidatus Kuenenia sp.
CGGCCCCCCCCCGGGGGGCCCTGCCAGCGGCTCGGCCTGCCGGCCGACGAGGGGGCGATCGTGGAGTTTCTCGTTCGCCACCACCTGCTGATGGCCCACCTCGCCTTCCGCCGTGACGTCGGCGACGACAGCCTGGTGGTCGAGTTTGCCCGCGACGTCGGCTCGCCGGAGGTGCTGCGGATGCTCGCCCTCCTGACGGCGGCCGACGTCTCGGCCGTGGGGCCGGGCGTCTGGACGCAGTGGAAGGCCGACCTGCTCGGCGACCTCCACGCCCGGACCCGCGACCTGCTCAGCGGCGACCCGCCCCGCGACGGCGAGGCCCGCGGCCGGGAGGCGGTCGCGCGGCTGTTGGCCGACCGGCCGGCCGACGACCCGCTGGTCGAGGCGGCCCGGCTCCTGCCCCCGGCCGCGGTCCGGGGCGTGCCGCCGGCCCGGGTGGTCGAGGAGCTCGGCCGGCTCGTGCGGCTGCCTCCCGACGGGGTGTTCGCCATCGCCCGCTGGCAGCCGGAGACGGCCACGATCTCGATCACCGTCGGCACCCACGAGCGGGTGGTGCCGGGCGTGTTTCACCGAGTGGCGGGGGGGCTGGCGGCCGAGCGGCTCGAGATTCTGGCGGCCGACATCCACACCCTCGCAGACGGCCACGTGCTCGACCGGTTCACCGTCCGCGACGGCGACTTCTCCGGCAGCCCGCCCCCTGAGCGGCTGGCCGACATCACCGCCGCCATCCGGGCGGCCGTTCGCTCTCCCGAGCCGCCGGCCCTGCCGCTGCGGTTCAACCCCTTCGCGCCCCAGCTCCGGCCGGCCACCGAACTGCCGGCCCGGATCCTGTTCGACACCGAGAGCTCCCGGGAGGCGACGATCATCGAGGTCTTCGCCCACGACTCCCCCGCCCTGCTCTTCCGGCTGGCCCGTGGGCTCCACGAGGCGGGGCTGTCGGTCCGCTCGGCCCGGATCGGCACCTACCTCGACCAGGTCGTCGATGCCTTCCACGTCACCGATGCGGCCGGCCGCAAGCTGGTCGATCCGGAACGCCTCGCCGCCCTCCGGACGGCCCTCGAGCGGGCGGTCAGCCCGGCGATGCCAGCCGAATAGCTTCGCATGGCAAGGGCTTCGTCAACTGCCCGGCGGGATACAACCCCGCCGCTCCATGGCGGGTCGCAGGGAGGGGTTGCCCGTGCCATCTCGACGGCGTTGGAAACCGAAGCGTAGGCAGGATGCCGAAGCGAGGTTTCCATCGAGCGAGCTGGAGGCAGGATGCCGAAAGCGAGCGTCCGGCGAGATAGCACGGGCAACCCCGACCAACTGAAGGGGCTGCCTCAACTGGCCGGCGGGATGGACAGGCTTTGCCTGCCCGCCCGGGTCCTGGCGAAAGTACCATTAGGAGACGCCGGCCGAACGCCGGCCGTTCCGCCCTTTGGCACCGCCGCCGGGATTCCGCATGACCCGCACCAGAAGCCTGACCTTTCGCCTGCTCGTCCCTGTGCTCGCGACGACGGTGCTCCTCTATCTGCTCGTGTTCGGCTGGATCCTGTTTGACGCCCGGCGCCGAGCCCTCGTTGAGGCCGAGACGCGGGCCCGCGAGACGGCGATCCGCTACGCCACCGAGGTGGCCGGAGCCATCGACCGAGCCTTCCAGATCCCCCGCACGCTCGCCGCCGAATTCGCCGGACTCGCGGCTGCCGGTAGGGCGAGCCGTGAGGCGATCAACGCGATGCTCCGCGGGGCTCTGGCCGCCGAGCCGGAGGTGCTGGCCGTCAGTACTCTTTGGGAGCCCGACGCGCTGGACGGCCGCGATGCCGAGTTCGCCGGGACTGAGGGGCACGACGCGACCGGCCGCTTCATTCCCTATTGGAGCCGTCGCGGCAGCGAACTTCTCCTCGAGCCGCTGGTCGATTACGACACCCCGGGGCCGGGCGACTACTTCCTGATCCCGCGCCGCACCGGCCAGGACGCGTGGATCGAACCCTACCTCTATCCCGTCGCCGGCAAGGACGTGCTCATCACGTCGCTCATCAGTCCGATCGTCGTCGATGGCGGGTTCGTGGGAATCGCCGGTCTCGACATCGAGCTCGAGGCGCTCACCGATCGGGTCGCGGAGATCCGGCCGTTCGGCAACGGCTACGCCATCCTCGTCTCGAGCGGCGACGTCATCGTGGGGCATCCCGACCGCAGCCGGCTGGGGACGAAGATCTCGCGCGAGGACGGACTGTTCGACTCGCTTGCCGAGGCTCGGGCAGCCGGCGGGGGCGATACGGCGGCCAAGGCCGGCTTCTCGCCGGTTCTCGATGCGCCGGTGTATTACGTCTCCACGCCGATCGCCGCCCGGGGCATCGACAGGCCATGGTGGCTGGTTGTCGCGGTGCCGCAGGCCGGTGTGATGGCCGACGCGACGCGGCAGATTCTTCAGGTCATGGCGGCCGGGACCGCGCTGGCGGCCCTGCTGGCGGGCGTGTTGTGGTGGACCGCACGGTCCCTCGCGGCCGATCTGCGGGACGTCTCGCAGGCCGTGCATGGTGGGGCCGTCAACACGGCGGCAGCCGTGCGGCAACTGGCGACGCAGGGCACCGCCCTCTCCTCCGGCGCCCAAGAGCAGGCCGCTGCCGTCACCGAGACCGGTTCGTCGCTTCAGCAGCTCGTGTCCATGACCGCCCAGGCCAAGGCCCACATGGCAACCGCCGCAACGGCCGCAGCCGCCACCCGCGTCGAGGCGGAAGGGGGTGCCGACGAGATGCGGAGGATGCAGGAGTCGCTGGCCAGTTCCCGCGAGGCAGCCGACCGCGCGGCTCGAATCATCAAGACGATCGACGAGATCGCCTTTCAGACCAATCTGCTCGCGCTCAACGCGGCCGTCGAGGCGGCCCGGGCCGGTGAGCACGGCAGCGGGTTCGCCGTGGTGGCCGCCGAGGTGCGGACCCTGTCGCAGCGGGCCACCGAGGCGACCCGGGAAAGCGGTGGGCTCATCGAGCGGTCGCAGCTGACCAGCCGCCAGGCGGAAGAGATCGGCCATGCGGTGGCGGAGCGGTTCACGGGCATCCTCGGAAGGAGCCGCGATCTCGATGGGCTCATCGGCGACATCGCCCGGGCCGCCTCCGAACAGGCGGATTCCGTCACGGCCATCGCCCAGACCGTGAAGCAGATCGGGGGCGTGACGGAGGCGAACGCGGTCAGCGCCACCCAGACCGCGGCTGCGTCAACCGAACTTGCCTCCCAGGCCGATGCCGCGACCGATCTGGCCGGGCAACTGATGACGCTCGTGGAGGGAGCCCGGCAGGCCGACACGCGGGCCGAGGTGTGAGCCGTGGCCGAGCCGCTCCGCAGGTCTGGCCTCCGCCAGGCCCCCACCGACCGCCCAGGCACTGTGTGCTGCCCCGGCTGCTCTCGGCACATGCCGGGCCGGCCTGTTTCGCGGCCGACCGCTCCCAGAGCCCCCGGCGTCACTGGCCGAGTTGGTCGCCGCGGGGCTGGCTTCGGAGCCTGCTCATCCGCTGCCGCCACTGGCGGTCGTAGTGGTCCACGGGCATGGCGACGAGCCCCTCCAGCCCGGCGATCGGATCGGCGGCGTCCGCCGCGGCCAGGGCCCGGACGCGCTCCGCCGAGAGCACGGGCCTGAGCACGGCCAGGTCGAAGGCCAGGCCCCAGGCTGCCAGGTAGGAGAGCCCCTCGTCGCCCCGATGGCCCCCCACGAACGCCTCCTGGCCGGCCGAGACGATCTCGGCGACGGGCCGCAGGCCGCCGGCGGCGATCGCCTCCTGGAGCCGGGCGAGCCGGCGGGGATCGGGGGCGTCGAGCCGCAGCTCGCCCCCTTCCAAAAAGGCGGTTTCCACCACCTGGGCCAGTCCCTCGTCGAGCCAGGCCGGCAGCCCGCTGCCCTCGGCCGGCCGCAGCCGGCCGTCGGCGTAGGCATGCCAGGCCTCGTGGGCGAGCCGCCGGTGGAATGCCCGCCGGGCCCGCTCCACCAGCGCGGCATTGGCCCGCCGGGCCGCCTCGATGCGGGCGATCTCCTCGGCCTGCTCCCGGCCGGCCCGACCCCGGGCCCGCTTCACGAGCTCGGCCCGCTCCTGCGGCGGCATGCCCTGCCGCTCGAGATCGGCCGCCAGTTCCCGCAGCCGCGGTTCGAGAAGACTGCCGAGTTCGAGGTGCCGCTGGCGGGCGGCCAAGAGGAGGTCTTCGGCGGCCCGCTGCTCCTCGAGGAGGGCCGGCAGTTCGCTGCCTGCCACCAGCAGCCGCCGGCCCGGCAGATAGAAGGCCGGATTGTCGAGTCGCAGGCCGAGCGACTCCTGAACCTCCCGGTATTCGGCCGCCGACCCGCACAGCCTCACGGTCACCGGTTCGGCGGGGGCCACCGGCGGCACCAGGTTTTCCAGGGCGTCGAAGATCAGCCCGAGCCGCACCACCGCCTCCCGGGTGAGCGAGGGATCGGCCGAACTCTCGAGGACGAATGCGGGGCTTTCGGAGATCCAGGGGCCTCCCTCGCCGCGGCGGCGAAGCCGCACGGCTGCCAGGTCGCCTTGCCGCCGCCGCTCCTCGCGAAAGGCCGCGACTCGCGCCCGGAGCCGGTCCCGCTCCTCCGGCAGTTGTCGCTCTACGAACCGCACGCTCCGGGCCGGGAAGGGGGGCCAGGTGACCAGATGCAGCGGTCGGCCGGCCGGCCGCACGATCTGGAGAAACTCGATGTCGTCGCAGTCATGGGGAGGCGTGCCGGCCACTCCCTCGGGGCCGAGCACGAGGCCCTCGAGCCGGCGGCCATCGGCCAGCTCGATCGCCTCGAGCCGCCAGGGAGCAGCCGCCAACGCCTCCGGCTGCCGGGCCTCGAGCGGCCTGCCCGGCCCCAGGCCGGCCACCAGCATCCCGGCCACCACCCCAGGCAGGCAGGGGGCCAGGCAGGTGGCCAGGCCTGCCGAGCGACGACGCCAGGCGTTCTCGAGCACCCGCACGGTTGGCACCCTCCCGAGCGATTTCGCCGCTTGCTGCGGCGTGGGGTTTTCGGCTGCGTCCGGATCAGAGGTAGGTGTTGATCACGTTTTCGAACAGTTCCTGCCGGCCGCTCCGGCAGGGCTCCGCCTCCCCCTTGGCCAGCATCTCCTTCTCCAGCGAGGCGAGCGACTCCTTGCCCGCCTCGATCCGCTGGCCGAGCGGGCCGGCCCAGGAGGCATACCGCTCTTCGAGCAGCTTCTGGATCGCCCCGTCGGCCCGCATGGCGGCGGCGATCGTGAGGCCGCGGGCGAAGGCGTCCATGCCGCCGATGTGGGCGTGGAACAGGTCCTCGGGATCGAAGCTCTCGCGGCGGACCTTGGCGTCGAAATTGATCCCGCCCGGGGCGAGACCGCCGTACTTGAGGATCGAGTACATCATCTGCGTGGTCATGTAGATGCTGGTCGGGAACTGGTCGGTGTCCCAGCCCACGAGCGTGTCGCCGGTGTTGGCATCGACCGAACCCAGAAAGCCCTGCATGCCGGCATATTCAATCTCGTGCTGGATCTCGTGGCCCGCGAGCGTGGCATGGTTGGTCTCGAGGTTCATCTTGACGTGCTGCTCGAGGCCGTAGGTCCGCAGGAAGTTGATGCAGGTGGCCGCGTCGAAGTCGTATTGATGCTTCATCGGCTCCCGCGGCTTGGGTTCGAAGTAGAACTGGCCGCTGAAGCCGATCGCCTTGGCGTGATCGACAGCCATGTGCATGAAGGCCGCGAGATGATCCATCTCCCGCTTCATGTCGGTGTTCCAGAGGCATTGATAGCCCTCCCGGCCGCCCCAGAAGGTGTAGCCGGCGCCGCCCAGCCGATGGGTCACCTCGAGGGCCTTTTTGACCTGGGCCGCCGCGTAGGCGAACGACTCGACATTGGGGCTGGTCGCCGCCCCATGGACGTAGCGGGGATTGGAGAACAGGTTGGCGGTGCCCCAGAGGAGCCGGATGCCCGTCCGCTGTTGGTGCTCGAGGAGCCGGTCGGCAACGGCATCGAGATTGCGGTTGCTCTCGGAGAGCGTCGCCCCCTCGGGGGCCACGTCGCGGTCGTGGAAGCAGTAGAAGCCGACCCCGAGCTTCTCCAGGAACTCGAAGGCCACGTCCACCCGGCGGAGGGCCATGTCGAGTGAGTCGCCGCCGGTCTCCCAGGGGCGGTGCATGGTGCCGGGGCCGAACGGGTCGGCGCCCGTGCCCCGGAAGGTGTGCCAGTAGGAGACGGCGAACCGGAGGTGGTCCCGCATCGGGGTGCCCTCGACGAGGGCGTCGGGGTCGTAGTGCCGAAAGGCCAGCATGCTCTGTGCCTCAGGCCCCTCGTAACGAATCCGCGAAATCCCCGGGAATGCCTCGCTCGCCATCGTCGTCCTCCACGGTGCTCTTCTGATCCATCAACGGCGATGGACGCGGCGAGAGCCTACCACACGGCGGCACTCCGGCTGCTGCTCGCAGGCTGGCAGCAGCGGGCGTCACGTTGCCCTCAAGCCGGCCGGGTCACCCGGGCCAGCAGCCGCCGGCCGGCGTCGGGAAACCACTCGATGAGGCCCGCCACGAGGCCCGCCCGGCGGGGCAGCGTGAGCTCTGCCGTTCGCCGCCCGCAGGCGGCGAGGACTCGGGCGGCCAGGAGGTCGGGGTCGAGCGGCGACACGGCCCGCGTACCTCCCGGTGCGGCCGCCTCGGCCGGCAGCGAGCCGGTGGCGATCTCGGCCGCGTAGCGGTCGCTGCCCCGCTCGGCGGCCGGGTCGTCAGCCGCCCGGGCGATCGGCCCGGGCGACACAAGCAGCACGTGGGCTCCCCGCGGGGCCAGCTCCAGCCGCACTGCGTCGGCATATGCTGCCAGGGCCGCCTTGGCCACCGCGTAGGGCCCCATGAAGGGGGTCACGAGCTTGCCGGCCAGACTGCCGACGTAGACCAGATGCCCGCGGGCGGCCACCACGTCATCGGCCACTGCTCGGGTGAGCTCCACGGCGGCCAGCAGGTTGGCCTCCAGGAAGGCCGTCAGCTGCTCCCGGTCGGTGCCGAGGATCGTGGCCCGGCCGGAGCGGCCCACGCAGAAGAACACGTCGTCGATGCCCCCCAGCAGCCGCTCGGCCTCGCCGGCCACCCGGCTGCCTTCGCCCGGCCGCTCGAGGTCAGCGGCCAGCCCGCGGACGGCCTGGCCGGCGGGGCCGTCCTGCTCGCACCGCTCGAGGGCCCGCCGCACGCCCTCTGCCGAGCGGCCCACCAGGAGCAGCTTCGCCCCGGCCCGGGCCAGGTGCCGGCCGAGCACCAGGCCGAATCCGGCCGTGCCACCCGCCACGATCACCCGCCTGCCGTTCCACATGCTCGTTCCTGCCGCGTCCCGAAATGCTACCATCCGGCACCTTCTGGGCCCCGCCTTTTCGCCCCGCCTTCCGCCTGGACGCCCACCATGAACCCCCCTGCCCCGGCCTCGCCCGATATCGTCCGCACCAAGATCGTCGCCACGCTCGGGCCCGCCTCGCGGGCCGAGGAGGCGATCCGCGGCCTGGTCGAGGCCGGGGTCGACGTCTTCCGCCTCAACATGGCCCACGGCTCGCTCGAGGAGCATGCCGAGTCGCTCGAGCGGATCCGGCGGGTCTCCGCGGCGCTCAACCGGCCGGTGGGCGTGCTCGCCGACCTGGCCGGCCCCAAGATCCGGCTCGGCGAGGTGCCCGGCGGCGCGGTTGAAATGGTCGAAGGGGAGGAGGTGGTCTTCATCCGCGGCACCGAGCCGGGCGGCCCGGGTGAGTTCACCGTCACCTACGCCCCGCTCGTCGATGAGCTCTCCCCCGGCGACTCGGTGATGATCGCCGACGGCACGATCAGCCTCGTGGTCACGGCCCGCAACGCCGACCGGGTCCGCTGCCGGGTCGTGCAGGGGGGCACCGTCCGCAGCCGCCAGGGGGTGAACCTGCCGGGCGTGCGGCTCTCGGTGGCGGCGATGAGCCCCGAGGACTGGCGGCACGCCGAGTGGGCCGCCAGCGCCGGCATCGACTTCGTGAGCCTGTCGTTCGTCCGCTCGGCGGTGGAGGTCAAGCTCCTCAAGGAGCTGCTCCGGACCCGCGGCTCCGCGGCCCGGGTGGTCGCCAAGATCGAGAAGCGGGAGGCGGTCGAGGCCCTCGACATGATCGTCGATGCGGCCGACGCGGTGATGGTGGCCCGCGGCGACCTGGGGGTCGAGACCGACGTGGCCAGCATGCCGATGGTTCAGAAGCGGGTGATCCGGGCCTGCCAGCGGTATCAGAAGCCGGTCATCGTGGCGACCCAGATGCTCGACAGCATGCATCACGCCCGCCGGCCGACGCGGGCTGAGGCCACCGACGTCGCCAACGCCATTCTCGACGGGGCCGACGCCTGCATGCTCTCGGGCGAGACGGCGATCGGCGAACATCCGCGGCTGGTTGTCGAGATGATGCGGCGGATCGCCAGCGAAACCGAGAAGCAGTATCTGGCCGACCGCTGGCGATACATGGAAGGCCGGTTCATG
>CAYRNG010000141.1:0-6331 GCA_964425395.1 uncultured Candidatus Kuenenia sp.
CTGCCCCTCTGTCTGGGGATCGCCCAGGCGTCGGGGGTGCAGCCGGTGGCGGGGATCGTCACGGGGATCGTGGCGGGGCTCGTGGTGGGCTGGTTCAGCGGGGCCCAGCTGATGGTCTCGGGGCCGGCGGCCGGGTTCATCGCCGTGGTCGCGATCCAGATCGGCGCCCTGGGCACCTTCGAAGCGGTGCTCGTGGCCACGATCCTGGCAGGCATGATCCAGGTGGGCCTGGGAATGGCCCAGGGGGGCTTCTTCAAGGCCTTCGTGCCCTCGAGCGTGGTCCGCGGCCTGCTTTCGGCGATCGGCGTGATCCTGATCCTCAAGCAGATCCCCCACCTCTTCGGCCACGACCGCGACTACGAGGGGGAGATGTCGTTCTTTCAGACGGCCGACAAGGAGACCACCTTCACCGAGCTGCTCAACCTCGTGCCCCATTTCCACCTCGGGGCCTCGGTGATCGGGCTGGCCGCCTTCGCCCTGGTGATGCTCTGGGCCCGCTGGCCGGTGGCCAAGCGGAGCGGCATCCCGGCCGCCCTGGCAGTAGTCGTGCTCGGCGTGGTGGGCCACCTGGCGATCGAGTGGCTCGTGGAATCGGGCCGGCTCGACGGCCTCTGGCGGATCGAGTCGAGCCACCGAGTGAACGTGCCGGTGGCCTCGGGCCTCGGCCAGTTGTTTGCCGGCTTTGCCAAGCCCGACTTCGCAGCCCTGGCCAACCCGGCGGTCTACTCGGCCGCCCTGATGATCGCGCTGGTCGGCTCGCTCCAAGCTCTGCTCACGAGCGAGGCCGTCGACCGCCTCGACCGCGACCGGCGGACCACGCCTCCCAACCGCGAGCTCTTGGCCCAGGGGCTGGGCAACTGCGTCTCGGGGCTGATCGGCGGCCTGCCGCTGACCGGCGAGATCGTGCGGTCGAGCGTGAACGTCGACTCCGGGGCCCGCACAAAGCGGGCCGCGCTGGCGCACGGGATCCTGCTGTTTGCCGCCCTGGCCTTCTTTCCGCGGATCATCAACCTGCTGCCCCTCTCCTGCCTGGCGGCGATCCTGATCGCCACGGGCCTCCGGCTGGCCAGCCCCAAGGTGTTTCGGGAGATGTGGCAGGCAGGCCGCTACCAGTTCATCCCCTACCTCATCACGCTGGTGGCGATCGTGCTCACCGACCCCCTGGTGGGAATCATCATCGGGCTGGTGGTGAGCGCGGGCTTCATCCTCTGGAGCAACCTGCGGCGGCCGATGAAGCTGTTCGTGGAGCACCATCTCGGCGGCGACGTGACCCGGATCGAGCTGGCCAACCAGGTGAGCTTCTTGAACCGGGCGGCCCTTCGGCGGACGCTCGATACGATTCCCCGCGGCCGGCACGTCTTGATCGACGCCAGCGACACGGTCTACATCGACCCCGACATCCTGGAGACGATCCGCGAGTATCGCGACGAGATCGGCCCGGCCCGCGGCGTCCAGGTGAGCACGCAGGGCTTCCGCGACCGCTACGACATCGGCGACAGCATCCAGTTCGTCGACTACTCGTCGCGGGAGTTGCAGGCCGAGAGCACCCCGGCCCAGGCCTTCGATTTTCTGCTCCAGGGCAACGCCCGGTTTCGCAGCGGCCAGCAGATCAAGCGCGACAGCGAGCGGCAGCTCAAGGCCACGGCCAATGGCGAGCATCCGATCGCGGTGGTGCTCCAAAGCATCGATGCCCGCTCGCCAGCGGAGCTGATCTTCGACGTCGGCCTGGGCGATATTCTCAGCGTGCGGGTGGCGGGCAACGCGGCCACCGACGACGTGTTGGGGAGCATCGAGCTGGGCACGGCGGTGGCGGGGGCCAAGCTGGTGGTGGTGCTCGGCAACGCCCGCGGCTGGGTGGTGGACGCAGTGGTGGAGTCGCTCTGCAATCCGGCGGCCAGCCGGCTGGGCGAGTGCCCGCATCTCTCGGCGATCGTGGAGTCGATCAGCAACTCGGCCGCGGGCGACATCTGCCGCCGGCAGGGCACGCTCACGAAGCAGGAGCGGAGCCGGGTGGCCGACGAGGTGGCCCGGCATCACGTGGCCGACGTGGTCCGCCACATCCGCGAGCGGAGCGAGGTGATCGAGCGGCTGGTCCAGGAGGGCCGGGTGGCGATCGTGGGGATGATGTACGAGCCGCTCACGGGAAGCGTGCGGGTGGTGCCGGGCACGGTGGCAGGGCTGCCCGAGAGCGTGGTCAATCAGCCCGCCCCGGCCGCGGTCTGACGTGGCTCAGCCGCTGAGCTTCTCCCACACCGTCCAGAGGCCGACGGCCAGAAACCCGGCGGCCGACACCCAGAGCAGCGCGTCCCAGGCCGGCGAGGGCTTCAGCCGCGGCTCGAGCTCCCCATACCGAAACCAGATCACGGCCACGGCCAGGGCCGCCAGCATGATCGCCTGGGCCACGCCGCTGGCGAGCAC
Organism: uncultured Candidatus Kuenenia sp.; assembly: GCA_964425395.1. Classification (GTDB taxonomy): domain Bacteria; phylum Planctomycetota; class Planctomycetia; order Pirellulales; family UBA1268; genus QWPN01. Next base: position 2,419 of record CAYRNG010000141.1, read on the forward strand.
CATCGCCACCGGCTCGCCGATCGCGATCGCCAGGCCCGTGGCCACGAGCACCCACACCGCCGACACCCGGCGGGTGAAGGCGGCCCGATGGGCGGCGGCGGGCGAGCCGGCCGGTCCGCCGCCGGGGGCGAGGCCCTGCATGGCCAGGCCGTCGGCCACCATCCGGGCGTTGCCGGCGGCGGCCACGAAGAGCGTGGAATAGAGCACGGCGAAGGCCCCCCACAGAAACACGTTCTGGGCCCAGCCGCCGAACACGGGGGCATACATCGCCCCCAGCGATCGCACCATCTCGCCGCCGGCGGGCACGATCCCCAGCCGGCCGAGGGTGGCGGCCCCGAGCAGGTAGAAGGCCACGGTCACGGTCGTGTAGACCACCATCGAGCCCCAGGCGTCGAGCTGCATCACCTTCAGCCAGCCGCGGGCCCGTTCGGCCCAGGCCGGGGAGTCGTCGCGGGGGCCGACGGAGCGGCCGTAGCCCTTCTCGAGGCACCAGTAGGGATAGATCATCAGCTCGCTGGCCCCCACGCCGATGATCCCGAAGGCGGCCAGGCCCACGGCCAGGGGCGCCCGGCCGTCGCTGGCGGGCGGGATCGAAGGGATCAGGCCGCTGGCCAGTTCGCTGCCGCTGATGGCCCAGGCGGGGTTGCGCTGGAGGAGGGCGACGGCCGCGAGGGTCACGAGCGTGAAGCCGGCCACGAGCACGATCGAGACGCGTTCGATGACCTGGTAGCGGCCCACGAGGAGGAGGGCGGCGGTGGCCAGCCCCACGGCCACGGCCCAGAGGGCGGTGTCGCGGGGTTCGGTCAGGTCGGCGGCGGCCGAGGCGAGCGTGTCGGCGCGGGCGGTGGCGGCGGCGGCGGCCGGGGCGTCGCCCTGGTGGCGGGCGGTGGCCAGGGCGATCCGGGCGGCGGCCAGTTCGTCGTGCACGCGGTTCCATTCACGGCCGCTGGCGGAGAGGGGCAGGGCGGCGGCGAGCGACTGGGCCACGCCGGCCACGATGCCCCCTTGCTGGAGCAGGATCAGGGCGGTCATGGCGGCCCAGCCCCACCACACCCAGTTGCGGCCGGCCAGCCGCGGCCCGGGCACGCGGTCGAAGGCGGCCAGGGGCGTGCGGCCCCAGGCGAGGGTGGTGCGGCCGATCTCGATCTGGGCGGCCACCTTGATGCCGCAGCCGATCAGGATCAGCCAGAGGAGGGTGAAGCCGGCGGTGGCCCCGACGGCGGTGGTGGCGATCAGTTCGCCGGAGCCGACGATCGAGCTGGCCAGGATGATCCCGGGCCCGAGGTGGGCGAGCGTGGCCCCGAGGGAGCGGGGCGGATCGGCACTGCCTGGCTGGTGAGTCATGGGGGCAAAGAGCCTACCACGCGGGCCCGTTGGGCGGACGTGCAGTCTGCCGAATGCGGCCCCCACTCCGGCAGGTTCCAAACCTGCCCCACGGGTTGCCGGAGGCTTGGGCCGTGGGCGAGGTTGTCGCCCTGCTCAGCGGCGTGTAACATAAGTCATCAGTGCGAAAGGTGGCGCCACTGTGCCCTGGTTCGATGTGATCTGGGATGAATCCCGTCCCCACGGGAATGTTTCCCATCTTGCCGAGCACGGTGTCACAAAAGAGGAGGCAGAGGAGGTACTCATGAACGCGATCGGTCGCGAGAAGAGTCGCTCGAGCAAACGGTGGGTGGCATTCGGGAGAACGGCGGCTGGGAGGGAACTCGCAGTCGTCTATGAGATGGTCGACGCCATCACGATCCTGCCGGTCACTGCTTTCGACATTGAGTGAGGGTGTTTTATGGCAGTCGTGCGAAAACGGATTCTGAGGCGATTGACCGCCAAGGAAGTAGCCCGGCATCGTCGGATCGCGGCGGAGGTGCAACGCAACAAGGAGTCGATCGTGAAGCGGGGCCGTGCCGTTCTCGCCGCGCACGATCATCTTCAGCACGCGCTGCAGATACTCAAGGCAAAACGGGAAGAGCGAGGGGTATCACTGGCGGAGGTGCAGCGGCGCAGCGGTATCGACCGGGCACGGTTGTCGCGGCTCGAATCTGATCCGTCCGCCAATCCAACCATCGAAACGCTCGATCGCATCGCCCATGCTTTGGGCGTGGAGCTCCGGATCAGCATCATCGATACCGAAGCCGGTTGAAACGTCGAATCCACTACGGAACGGGTTCGGCCTTCGTAAAAGCGGAGATGGCCGCCGCCGTTTCGTGGCAGGTTCCAAACCTACCCCACGGATGTTTCTCCCGCTCGACCTGACCGCCGCACGGCTACGTTTCGCCGCTCGACGCGCAACGTAGCGGCGGGATTGTTATCCCGCCGGCCAGTTGGCGTTGCGTTTCCGGTGCCGCAGTTTCCGGTTGGCGTCGCCGCGCTGCCCCGCGGGTTGAACAGGCTTTGCCTGCCCGCAGGGTCAACCCGCGGCGACGTGCCCTCACCCGCCGCCGTGGATCGTTTCGATCCAGTCGGCGAAGGCGGCGTAGGTCTTCTCGCGGTCAAACTCCCGTTCGGCCAGGCGGCGGGCGTCTTGCCGCATGGCGAAGAGCCGCCGCCGGTCTTCGGCGAGGCTGGCGATCGCCCGGGCCAGGGAGGCCGCGTCGCCGGCGGTGTAGCCGAGGCCCGCGTCGTACCGCTCGAGAAGCGCCGCCAGTTCGCCCGGCAGCGAGTTGACGAGCGCCAGCCCTGCGGCGGCGTAGTCGCAGGCCGTGGTGGGCAGGGCCACCATGCTCTCGGGCTTGACGCACACGAGCCCCACCTCGCATCGGCCCAGCAGGGCCACATACTCGCGCCGGCCGAGCAGCCCGTGCACGGCCAGCCGGCAGGAGCCCTCCCCGGCTGCGGCAGCCCGGCGGAGGGCGGCTTCATGCCGGCCGGTGCCGGCGATGTGGATCGTGGCCGCCACTCCCTGCGCCGAGAGCAGCCGGGCCACGGCCGGGAGGATCTCGATGTCTTGGCCGGCCTCGAGGCTGCCGGCGTAGACGCATTCCAGCGGTCCGCGGGCTGCCCCGCCGCCGGCCGCCCGGAACAGGCCGCGGATCAGTTGCGGGCCGTCCTCGGCTGTCGCGTCGCCGTCGGCCGCCCGGCTGCTGGCGGACGGCACGTGGTCAATGGCCGCCGGCGGCCCGGGAAACTCGTCGACATACGCGCCCACGTAGCACGTGTGAAGCGGGGTCGCGGCCGGGGCGGTGGCAAAGGCGGCGGCGGCGTAGGTGGTCGTCGCGGCTGCGAGGGCGTCGGCGGCGGCCACGAGCGCCTGGCGGCGGCCGGCCATGTCGCCCAGGAAGAGCGGGGCCACGAGCCGGCGGAGGAAGGCGGGGCCGGGCAGGAGCCGCTCGAAGGTTTCGGGCCACAGGTCTTGGACGTCGAGGATGAAGGTGGCGTCGAGTCGCTGGGCGAGCCGGAGGGCGGCCTCGGGGCTCTCGAGCGGGGGCAGGCTGGCGAGGATGATGTCGGGCCGGGGGAGTTGGCCGGAGGAGACCCCTTCGCTGGCGAGGCGTTCAAAGTTTTTGCCAAAGTCTTTATGGCTGGCGATCCGGGCCAGGGAGACGTCTTTTTCGTAAGGCCGCACGGCCACCAGCCGCACGGCAAACCCCTCGTCTTCGCGGATCCCGAGGGGGGCGGTGCGGATCAGCTTGCGGCGGTGGCTCCAGGTGGCGGTCCACCAGGTGACGTCGTGGCCGCGGGCGGCGAGCACCCGGGCCAGCGACCAGGAGCGAAGGGGGGGGAGCCCTTCGCCGGGGATGTCGTCGAACGGGTTGACCAGCCAGACCGAGAGCGGGCGGGATGTGAGGGGATCGGGGGCTGGGCTGGGCATAGACGCTCAAGCGTATCAAACCCCGCATCCCACCCGCGATAGCAAGAAACCCCGGGCGCTAGCCCGTGGACGGTGGGTCGTTGGGCCATCCCGCCCCAGATCAAACCC